>NZ_BAACAP010000126.1:0-28648 GCF_045865695.1 Scytonema hankhaensis NUACC26 | reverse complement strand
TCTGGGGTTGGGGGGAAACCCCCGCACGGTGAGCCAGCGCTGCAGGAGGGTTTCCCTCCGTAGGCGACTGGCGAACCCCGAAGGGGCGCTGCTCTCCGCACCACAAAAACTGTATTGGTTAGGGACGAGTGTAATGTTATATCTGAGCGGCAAGTGGGAATAATAAACTATAAATCCCTCATTTAGTGGGATTTTTATGTATTTTTCACTCCCCAGGAACCTTTATGCCTACTAGCTTTGGATACCAAATCATCTCCACCCTCCACTCAGGCATCCAAACTATTGTCTACAGAGTACAAACGTCAGATCGGGAACAACCATCTATCCTTAAACTTCTGCTAGCTGAGTATCCTACCTTAGAAGCTATAACTTGCCTCAAACATGAGTATCATGTTCAGGAAAACTTACAGCATCCCGGTATCGTCGAAGTTATTGGTTTAAAAACATTTAACAATCGATTGGGGCTGTTATTAGAAGATTTTGGTGGTAACTCCTTAGCACAACTATTGCAAACAAAAAAACTTGATTGGGTTACCTGTTTAAGTATCGCCATCCAATTGACTAAATCTTTAGATTATCTACATCAAAACCAGATTATTCATAAAGATATCAAACCCAGCAATATCATTATCAATTCTGAAACCGGAGTTGTGAAACTTACCGATTTTGGTATTGCCTCTCGCCTCAACCAAGAAAACCCATATTTTACAAACCCTAACGCTGTTGAAGGTACACTTGCTTATATGTCTCCCGAACAAACCGGGAGAATGAATCGCACTCTTGACTATCGCACGGACTTTTACTCTCTCGGTGTAACTTTATATGAAATACTGACAGGGACTTTACCGTTTCCGAGTTCCGATCCTTTAGAAATAGTTTACAATCACATCGCTGCTTTTCCAATTCCACCACACCAACATAATCCAGAAATTCCTAAAGCTATATCAGCAATTGTGATGAAGTTGATGGCAAAAAATGCCGAAGATAGGTATCAAAGTGGAGCGGGATTATTAGCTGATTTAGAAATTTGTGCTGAAAAATTAACAACTCAGGGAGACATGACTCATTTTACTCCCGGACGTTTAGATATCTTAAGTCAGTTATTAATACCTCAAAAATTATATGGTCGCGAACAACAAGTCAATGAACTGCTAGCAGCATTTAATCGTATCAGCCAAGGAACTAGCGAAACAGTCTTAGTTTCTGGTTATTCTGGTATTGGAAAATCTTCCGTAGTCAATGAAGTTAATAAACCTATAACTAGGCAAAAAGGATATTTTATTAGCGGAAAGTTTGACCAATTCAAACGCAATATTCCCTATGCTTCGTTGATTCAAGCTTTTAGCTCTTTAATGAGACAATTGCTGACAGAAAGTTCAGAGCAATTGCAAGAATGGCAATCTAGAATATTAACTGCATTAGGAACCAACGGTCAAGTTATTATTGATGTTATTCCGGAAGTGGAATTAGTCATTGGTAAACAGCCAGAAGTTCCACAACTTGGAGTAACAGAATCTCAAAACCGATTTAATCGTATCTTTAAAAAATTTATTAGTGTATTTAGTTCCTACGAGCATCCCTTAGTCCTATTTTTAGATGATTTACAATGGGCAGATTCAGCTACATTGAAATTAATGGAATTACTGATGACTGACAGCGAAAGCAAATATCTTTTATTGATTGGTGCTTATCGAGATAATGAAGTCAGTGCTACTCATCTTTTAATGCAAACAGTTGAAGAAATTCAGCAAGTTAGTATTGTTAATAATATTGTACTCAAAGCTTTAGAACTAAGTCATGTATTTCAACTAGTTAGCGATACCCTTAACGATACAGAGGACAATCTAAAGATACAAGAACTGGCATCTCTTTTATTTTATAAAACGGCTGGTAATCCATTTTTCTTAACGCAAATATTGAAGTCTTTGTATCGGGAAAAGTTACTGATTTTTGACTTCTTTACTGGACGTTGGTGTTGGAATATCCAGCAAATTCAGACAGTTGGTATCACAGATTTGAGCGTTGTGGAGCTCATTGCTAGTCAGATTAGTAAGCTACCACTAGCAACTCAGGAAATTTTGAAGCTGGCTGCTTGTATAGGCGATCGCTTTAAACTAAACGTGCTTGCTACAACGAGTAAAAAATCTTCGCTCTTAGTAGGAGAAGATTTGTGGTTTGCCTTACAGCAAGGACTGATTTTACCTTTAACTAACGACTACAAAATCCCTTTATTATTTGCATCTGAAGAACTTAAGTGTTTTAGCTTTGATAATTCTCGCCTTGAGTATCGCTTTCTACACGATCGCGTACAACAAGCGGCATATTCTCTCATTCCACAGAATCAAAAGCAAACCACACATTTAGAAATTGGTAGATCGCTGCTTTTGAATACACCGACAGAACAATTAGCCGAGAATATTTTTGATATTGTCAACCAACTTAATCGAGGGATTGAGTTAATCCAAGAATCCCAAGAAAAAATTCAACTAGCGGATTTGAATCGCATCGCCGGACAAAGAGCTTTGCTCTCAGCTGCCTTTGAACCTGCTTATAATTATTTTACTCAAGGGATAGCTTTATTACCGACAAATTCTTGGAAGCAATTTTATCAAGTAACAGTAGGACTGTATACAGGTGCAGCAGAAGCCGCTTGCTTGAGTACAAATTTTGTTGCAACCAAAGAGTTATCTGACATTGCATTAGCAAATATAGACGATATTAACAATAAAGTTAAGATTTACGAACTGCTGATACTTTACTATCACACCCAGTCACAGTTTAAAGAAGCAGTTACAATGGCAGTGCAAACCTTAGCACAGTTAGGAGAAACATTGCCAGAAAATCCCGACAATCAAAGTTTTATCGATGCCTTTAGCCATACACAACAACTGATTGCACAAACAGGTTTTGAAAATCTCGATCGCCTACCAATTCTAAAAGATTCCAATAAATGGGATGCTTTGCGGATTCTTCGTCGCGCTTTCACTCCAGCTTACTTTGGAATGCCACAAATGCTGGGGCTGATTGTTTGTCGCTTGGTGGATATCACCATCCAATATGGTGAGTCACCCTTAACTCCTTATGCTTTTGGAATGTTTAGTGTTCTGTTAAATAGTAGTGTAGGTGATATAGCCTCGGGGTCAAAGTTCGGCGAATTGGCAGTGACTATTTATCAGCAACGGCAAAACAGTTTAGAACATAAAACTGCATTTTATGCTCTTTTGTATGGGTTATCACGACCTTTTTACAAACCTCTAAGAAGCTGCATTAAACCCCTCATTGAGGGTTACTTGAGTTTTTCAGAAAGTGGAGATGCAGAACACAGCGCCTACTGTATTGTCAATGTTTATTTCTCTTGTGTGCTAGCGGGACAACCTTTAGAAGAGATACCACCAACTTTTGAGAAATTTATTCAACATATCCTTGGGTTTAAACAGGAACAGGTGATTAAGCAGCTTTACATTTGGACTCAGGTTATTCACAATTTAACAGGACGTTCTACATATAAGGCTTTACTGAAAGGGGATTATTTTGATATTGAAGTCACGCTACCACAGCTTTATGCTACCCAGAATTTTAACACGGTTAATTACACCAACATTGCCCAGTCTATGCTCTACTATATTTTTGAGGAGTATGAACTAGCACGGACTCATGCGGCTCAAACTGAACCTTACTTGGGTGCAAGTAGTGGAAAATTTCTGATATTTGCTCATAATTTTTACTATTCTCTAAGTTTGGCTGCACTTTATGATGCAGCTTGTGAGTTAGAGCAAACTCAGTTTTTAGAAAAATTGCAAGCAAATCAGCAGAAGATGAAAAAATGGGCTAATTTTTGCCCAGAAAATTTCCTACACAAATACTTACTAGTAGAGGCGGAGATTGCTCGGATTACAGGAAATGATTTAGCTGCAATGGATTTGTACGATCGCGCGATCGCCTCAGCTAAAGAAAACGGTTTTATGCAGAATGAAGCATTAGGGAATGAATTGGCTGCTAAGTTCTGGTCAAATAAGAAAAAAGAGGAGTTTTCCAAACTGTATATGACCAATGCTTACTATGCTTACATTCGATGGGGAGCTATAGCTAAAGCAAAAGATTTAGAATCAAAGTACACTTTTTTATTAGCGCAAACTCGCGTTGTAGAAACCCCTACACGTGATGCAACGACTCACATTACCACCATAACAACGACGACAAGTGGTTTGAGCGAATTATTAGACGTAAATACCTTTGTTAAATTTTCGCAAACTATTACCAGTGAAATTGTTTTAGAAAGCTTATTGAGTAAGTTAGTCAAAATTTTGTTAGAAAATGCTGCAGCACAAAAAGGTTTGTTACTACTGCTCAAAGATGAGCGATTTTATATAGAAGCTACTGGTAGTGCTGATAATGCAGTAACCGTGTTAGAATCTATTCCTGTGGAAACGAGTTGCGATTTACCTCTCTCTGTTATTAATTACGTTTTTAGAAGTCAAAAGAATCTTGTCTTAAATGATGTCACTGTTGACGAGCGTTTCCACGCCGATATCTATATTCAAGAAAATCTACCAAAATCCATTCTTTGTTTGCCAATTATTTACCAATCATCTTTGCAAGGAATTATTTACTTAGAAAATCGATTGACTGTTGGGGCTTTCACTCCAGAAAGGCTAGAAATCTTAAAAGTTTTGGTTTCACAAGTAGCTATTGCTATAGAAAATGCTCAACTTTATGCACGAGAGCAAGAAAAAAACAGGCAATTAGAAAAGTATTTGCAAGATATACAACAAGCACAACTGCAACTCATTCAAAGTGAAAAAATGTCTTCTCTTGGGAACTTAGTTGCAGGGGTAGCCCATGAGATTAAAAATCCTCTTAGTTTTATTGGAGGTAATATTAGCAATGCAACCACCACAGTTAACGATCTCATTAATCACTTACGTCTCTATCAGGAAGAACTCCACAATCCTAGCTCCAGAATCTTAGAAGATGCTGAGGATATCGATCTAGAGTATCTCATCGAAGATTTACCCAAGATGCTTTCATCTATGAAATTAGGGTGCGATCGCATCAACAATATCAGCACATCTCTGTGTACCTTTTCCCGCAATGATAGTACTGGAAAGGTTTTAGGAAATATACATGAAGGTCTTGACAGCACAATTCTGATTTTACAACATCGTCTTAAAGCAAATCATAATCGTCCTGAGATTACAGTCATTAAGGAATATGGAGAACTTCCATTAGTCAAATGCTATTTAGGACAGTTGAATCAGGTGTTTATGAATCTTTTAGCCAATGCAATTGATGCTTTGGAGGAATCAAATTGCGGTCGGACTTTCTTAGAAATTCAAGAAAATCCTAACATTATTACTATCAAAACAGAAATAACTGAAGACAAACAAAATGCAATCATTAAGATAAAAGATAATGGGAAGGGAATACCAGAAGAAGTTCGCTCTCGTATCTTTGACCATTTATTTACTACTAAATCAGTGGGTAAAGGTACGGGATTGGGATTATCTATCAGTCGGCAAATCGTGGAAGAAACACATGGTGGAATTCTTAGTTGTGAATCTATGTTAGGAGGAACTGAATTTACGATCTCTATTCCTACCGACGACGATAAAATTTCGCTCTAGTTATGTGCTAAATTTCTCCGTTGTTCCTAACTGATGACTTATGTATGTTCAGTATCCCGTGCTTCTGAACTGTTACGAAGACGCGCCAGAAATTCGGGATAATTGTTTAACTCTTCTGGCGACTGTAATGGTGGCATTTCAATCCATTTAGCCTCGGTATGTAACTTGTCCACATAAGCATAAAATGCTTCTTGGTCATCCCGATGTGTTAAAACATAGGTGTGTAACTCTTGCCTGCTCATCTCCTGAAAATTGGGCTTGCTCATTCTACATACCTCCATCTGCCGTTAGGATATATTTCAATAATATTCTGTTCGCCTGCTAAGAAGAATATATTTCCTGTTCGCTCGTCTATACGAACTACATTTACGGGTAAGTAGAGCTTAGTAAACCAGCAACACAAGTTACTATAGAATACCTCGTAAATCTAAAACAAAACCGGGCAGTACATCTTCTCCAGATAAAGTAGTTGGATTTACAATCTCCACCTCTCGCCCTTGGCGATAAATTTCAACTTGCTGGTTCTGTGGATCGATAAGCCAACCCAAACGAACTCCATTATCCATATACTCCTGCATCTTAGCCTGCAAAGTTTCCAAATCATCAGTTGCAGAACGCAACTCAATAACAAAATCACCGAGCAATTGGTGGAAATTTTTGCCGTTGTTCTGCACTCAGAGATTCCCACCTTTCTAATTTAATCCAAGTAACATCTGGAGAGCGATTCGCTCCATTGGGGAGTTTAAAGCACGTCGATGAATCAAAAGCTTTCCCTAAATTTTGCTGACGGTTCCAAATTCCTAAGTCAAGATAAAGTTCAAAATTTTGATTTCCTGTTTCTCCACCTGTTGGCGACACGATGACTAGTTCTCCTGATGCCGTACATTCAAACTTCATTTCTGGATTGGCTTTCACCAATCCGTAGAAAGTATCCTCCGTTAAGTTCCCAACAGGAGATAAATCTAGCGTTAAGATACTCACTGACAGTTCATCTCCATAAATGCGATTCCCCACAATTGTATTTTACAGAAAACCAGCGAGCTTTACAAAGTAAGAAGCTTTATTTTAGCTTGGCAAAAATTAAATAAGACTTCTATATAATTGATTAATAAAGGTTGTAGTGGATAACAGCTAAGTTGATTTTCTTATGGAAATATTTACTATTGGACATTCCAATAACAGCATTGAAACATTTATTATACTACTGCAAGAGCATAAAGTAACAGCATTAGAAGACGTGCGATCGCACCCCTACAGCCGTTATCTTCCTCACTTCAATCAAGCAGAAATCAAGTCTGTTTTGCTAAAAACAGGAATTCGCTACGTATTTTTAGGACGTGAATTGGGCGCTAGACCTAATGACTCAAATTGTTATATTGATGGTAAAGCTATATATGAAAACATTGCAGCTACTCAAAAGTTTGCAGAAGGTATTCAACGGATAAAGAAAGGAGCAGAAAATTACAGATTAGCACTTTTGTGCGCTGAAAAAGATCCGATTACTTGTCATCGAGCAATTCTTGTGTGTCAACATTTGCGTAGCTCTAATTTAGATATCAAACATATCTTGAGCAACGGAGATTTAAAAAATCATTATATGCTTGAAGAAAGGCTGTTAGATTTACATAATTTAAAACTGCCAGAAATTCCTAGACAAGTTCAACTGTCTCTTTTCAGAGATATGCAGCCAAAAGAGGATTTGACTACTAGTAAATCTTCCCGTGAAGAACTTCTGAAAAAAGCATACAAGCTACAAGGTTTTCAAATTACTTATGTAGAAAAAAATGGAAAACAACATGAACTTAAGATGGACTAGCGTTTTTGATGGAGGAATGTCTTCTATAAGTGGAACCGATACACAATGAGCAATATGTATTGCCGCATAGCAGTAAAGTGGGTTTTGCTCTGGGTTTGGCAGATAGGTATCCATACGAGACACTCGCCAAGGAAGCTTTACAAACTCACGCCGTTGATAATCATACTGTTTTAAATGAGAACCAACTCTTGCTCGCTTACCGTAAAAGTGTATCGAGGATTGAATCAAGTTTCTTTCCGAAGAGACAAAGATTTGAAGAATTGTCAGGGGATTTTCTTGAAACATCTCAACCCGTGTCCAAGCTGAGCGATCGCTTAAAGCTTCTTGCTGTAAAGCACAATGATTGAGAAATATAGACGAATCAGCTTCAAACTCAGGTTGCGTTTGCTCGGCTAACTTATATTCATCAACTGCTACAATCTTCCAAGGGCGAGCGCTACCAAACCGTACTATCTCACCCACACTAGGAAGTTCTGGTGTCCAATCCAAACGAGTATACTCGCCTCGTGTTGGATCTAGCTCGTGGTGAGTTGCTTCATAGTATCTGTGGGGCATAAATTAATTATCCTTAAAATTTCGAGTATAATTTCAACGCCATAATCTATTTAATCACTCCCACCAAACAAGATAACCAGTACCTATGGCATATACACCGAAAATACTGGCTTTCGCTGGAAGTACCCGCACTGATGAAAAATTAGGTGAAAACGTAGCCAAGATATTATTTAAACTCAACTAACAGCAGTGCTTACAGCCAGCCATTCGTATAAGACGGGCGAGGACGCCCGTCCCACAATCTGAGGTAGTCCCACAATCTGAGGTAGTCCCACAATCTGAGGTAGTCCCACAATCCGGGGTAATTTATTTCTTGGTAATCTCTAGGGGACTTCAATGGGAATCAATGCATTCTCTGGAAAGTAGGCGCTGTAACTCCCTTCATCTGCAAGAACCAAAACCAAACGCAAAGTATAATCTGGCGGAATTTGCAAATCTGCCCAAGGAACTGCTATCTCTAAACAATTGTTTAAAGCAACTTGCGCTCGACTGAAACGGGGATGCCATTGGTAGTGTTCCCCTGCTTCTCGAAAATAGGTTGACTGTGTAAGCAAATCGATCCCTAAATGATGGTGGAACAGGTAGTTCACTGGTGCAATATCGGGAACTTCTGCTAGGGGAACTGGGCTGTTATTCATGGGTTTGTCTGGATAAAACCACAGTAAATTTAATTCTGGTGGCAAATCTTGCCCTGGTTTTACGCCTGTTCTAAAGTCCACTCGCAAGTAAAAATTGAGGTGATCGACTCCATACCAAAGTCGCTGTAAGGGACTACTGCTATGCATAGTACCCCGTGCTCCACCTATTTCAACACGTCCGGCTTTGTCCCAGTCTTGCTCGTCACCTTTACCGTCAATGACAGGATGAATAAAGCTTTGCGGGCGGCGATCTGATAGTGCTTCGTGGATTTCTACTGGTTGGCGAAGATAAGAGGGGATGGGTTCATTTAAAGCTTTGTATATGCCATATAAATGTTCTCGAAACAAGCGATCGAAGATAGCGTCGTGATTTGAAGAATGCCCTACACCAAACCACCAAAACCAGTCAGAACCTTCTGCTGCATACAAAGCTTCCCATGCTTCGGGGTTGTTCTCTTCTGTTGCTTCTGGGTGACTGGCTAAGGTTAGCCTAGCTTGTGTTAAGTAATCCCAAGCACGGTTTTTCGCTGGATCTCCTATCCAAGTTGTAAAACTACCATCAACCCAAGAACCACTGTGCAATCTTTCTCCTGGAATGGTTGCTTTCGGGGGAAACTTTTCGATAAATTCTGAGACAGTAACTAGTTCTAGGTGTGGTTCGTCTGTAAAATTCTGGTAAAGAGCTTCTAAGAAAGGTTTACCATCTTCGGGATAAAATTCCCAGCAATTTTCACCATCTAAAGCAATGGTAACTAACCAAGGTTGTTCTGGTTGCTTTTCTCTTTGCATCCGCGCAATGGCTTGTAAATGCCCTACCAAATCTGCTGCTGCTTGTTTGGCAGACATGGCTCCATAGGTAAACCCAATTAAATCTGATAATCTATGGTCGCGAAATACGATCGCTAAATCTCCTGCAGATGTTTGCAAGCGATATGGTTGGTACAGCAATTCTGGTTCTTTAACATTCCCTGCTCCATCGCGATGGAAAAAGTGTTGTAGCGTCCACCCTAATACTGCTTCATCCGAGCAAATCCATTTAAATCCCTGATTAATAATATACGGTAATATTTCTGGGCTAACTGACTGTTCTGAGGGCCACAAACCACGCGGCGTCTGCCCAAATCTGTCTACATATAAATCCCATGCTTTTCGCAAATGCCGGGGAATATCTTCCGCCCACTGAAAGCGAGATTCTGGTAAAGTCATATTAGGCACTGCTACGCGCCCGGAGTTAGTATCGGCTAGCAAGGGTAAGATAGGATGGGTATACGGCGAAGTTGTCACTTCCAACTGCCCCGTTTCCTGCATCTTCCGATGTTGCGGGACAATTCTCCTAAGTATTTCTCTCTGCTTAGAGTAAATGCGCTGGCGATCGCCCAAAGTAAAATTCTTGCCTTGCTTTAACCAAGCCGCAATCTCCGGATCGTCCCAAAACAGAGGATCGATCCACGCCAAATTATGCCAAGCTAACAAATCGCTGTAATCCTGCAATTCCCAATTAGAAAAACACCAAGCTTGTCCTTTGTTTTGTCGTCGATCGTACAACTCAGCGTAGCGAGGATGCGGATCGATCAAATGGTGATGATTGGCATCAAAAAAGTGTTGTATAATGAACTCTCGCTGCTGGTCAGTCAGTTGTTCGACAGGTGACAAACTCACTTCCAAGTAAGGGTCAAAAGCAGTACCAGCAATATAGTCTTCTAGTTGCAATATTAAAGATGGAACCAAATTCACCGTCTGGTGTAACTTAGGATAGCGTTCCAAAATCAAAATTAAATCCAGGTAGTCCTTAGTACCGTGCAAACGCACCCAAGGCAAACGATATTGTTGAGAAGTAGATAGAGTTGCACTGCTTTCAGGAGATTTATACAGTGGCTGATGTTGATGCCAGATAAAAGCGACGTAGAGGGGATGAGTCATAGGTAATTAGGGATTGGGGATTGGGGATTGGGAATTGTTATTAGTTATATGGGGTTCTAACTCATTAGCCTACTACATAGAGTCACAACACACTTGAGTCAACCTACTTCTACTAACCCATCCTTCCTAGTCCCCAATCTCCAATCCCCAATCGCTAGATCACTTGTTCCACTTCTGCAATTTCTGGAATCATTTCCCGCAGACGACGCTCAATACCCATTCTGAGAGTCATGGTAGAACTGGGGCAAGAACCACAAGCACCTTGTAACCGCAGTTTGACAACGGGACCATCAAGTTCTACAAGTTCCACGTTACCACCATCAGATATGAGGTAGGGACGCATTTCATCTAAAACGGTTTCAACATTGTCAGGTGTGAGTGCCATAGTTTCCATAGTTTTAAACCTCGTAACTTAAAGATAGGGAGTTGGCTAACTACTACTAAAACAATCCTACTAGATTTAATTGGGCATACCCCAATCCCCAATCGCCAATCGCCAATCCCTAATCAATTATGAGTGGTTGCTGATATAAGGGGACTGTAAAGGTTACTGTTGAGCCAAGCCCTTCACCTAAGCTGTAAAAATTCACTTCACCCCCCATCGCCTCAACCAGCTTTTGAGATATTGCTAGCCCTAAACCCGTACCGCCATACTGACGGGTACGAGAACCATCTACCTGGCTAAATAAGTGGAACAATTTGTCTTGTTTGTCTAAAGAAACTCCAATACCCGTATCTGCTACACGTACACGTACCATACCGGGCAACTGTCTATCTTGGAAAGTGACTTTTTTGCGAACAACATCGGCTGTGACTGTTATGCCCCCTTCATGGGTAAATTTAATGGCATTTCCAATTAAATTTAACATTACCTGCTTTAAGCGCTGGTAATCGCCTTGGACAATAATTTCATCTGATGTGGCTGGCATTTGCATTCGGAAACTGAGATTTCTCCCCTCGGCTTGAGGGCGCATAAAATTTTCTACATCACTAAATAACTCATCTAATTTCACCGAACGCAGTTCCAATTCCATTTTGCCTGCTTCGATTTTGGCAATATCTAAAATATCGTTAATAATATCAAGTAAATATAATGATGATTTATGCGCTTCTTGTAGAAACTGCTTCTGTTCTTCGGGATCGTCTGCCATTCCCTCTAAAATCAGTTTTAAGAAGCCGATTATACCATTAAGCGGCGTTCGCAATTCATGAGTGACATTGGCAAGGAAATCTCGAATGCGGCGAGTGGCTTGTTCTGCTTCCTCACGAGCTGCTTCTAATTCTTTATATAAAGTTGCGTGAGCGATCGCAGTACCGAGTTGATCGGCGACATCTTTTGCGAGTTCGAGATCGTCTCCCGCGATGAAACAACAAGAATCACGAAGAGTCGCAGCAATTAATCCATTGGGTTGATCTTGGTAACACGTAGTAATCACCAGCATTTTTTGCTGCTCTAGTTGAGGATGTTGGGGTGAGTCCACCACAATTGGTTGCAGAGTTGAAATTGCTCGAGCAAAGCTAGACTCAGAATCCAAATCTATTTCCAAGCCCAGCATCGAACCTCTGGTTGACTGGTGATATTCTGCTGTTACCTGT
The DNA here is from genome assembly GCF_045865695.1 of Scytonema hankhaensis NUACC26. Lineage (NCBI taxonomy): Bacteria > Bacillati > Cyanobacteriota > Cyanophyceae > Nostocales > Scytonemataceae > Scytonema > Scytonema hankhaensis. The sequence continues at coordinate 16,499 of NZ_BAACAP010000126.1, read as the reverse complement.
ACTTTTCTACTAGACGAGTGATACGGGCAGATAATACAACGTTCTAGTTGTAAAGCTTTCCCCAAACTATCCACTGTTTGTTGCCAAATAATATCCAGATCTAATGTACGCCGGATATTTCTGGTGATTTGATTGATCAATTTTTGGTGACGATGGGAACGTAATACCGAATTTAGCGCTACGGGTTTTTGAAGTGTTAAGTTTTCCGGTTGACTTGCCATCACTTCTTGCAAAAGACGTCCCATCACTAAAACAGTTGTTGGAACGCTTCCCACAGAAGACATTATTGGACTGATAGTCAACTCCAACTCAAACAACTGCGAACCATAGCTGAACCAGCATTGATATTTTTCCGGCACCAAAGTTGTCAACACCAGCTGCAACTTTTCCAAATAGACAGTTTCATTCTTTGGAGCGAAGACTTGTTCTGCACTGGCATCATCAAGTAACGTCTCCGGGCTTAACCCAACTCTCTCGCTGTGTTGCCAGTAAAAAGTCAGGTAACGTCCTGTTCTCTCTTGGGTGTACACCAACTCGGCTCCTAAATTTGCCCACAAGCCATTAGTGTTACTAGTAGTAGTTTCAGAATTTTGTGACAATAGATTTGACCGTTGTGAGTTAGCAGCAATACTCATGGCTCGAGTTGGATACATATCAAGGGCAACCCAATAAATCTTTGCTAGTCGCTGCATCAAGTTTGGCATAAATTTTTACAGCTATAGCATAATCGAGATTTAGTTTTAGGCTGTTCTAAGGTTTAGTATGTAAAATTTTACAATTTTTTAACCTTTCTTGATATTTTTAATTGATTTTCACCTCAATCATTCCACTCCCCCCGAGGAGGTAAAGGTTTGCGTACTGGTGTTCGTGTCAGTTCATCATCTCTTGGCGTGTCCCCCCTTAACCATTGGCGAATTGCCACTTCAATCACTTTACTAGGATCGTTGGTCAAATGCTGAATTTGTTCTAATAACTCAGAATCCAGACGAATTGCTATTTCCACCTTATCGGCTACTCTTTGTTCCGCATCGGTAGATTTTTCTTTCATATTCATAAAAAATTTGCTCTCGATCTTTTCTACTTAGCTAGTCAAGTGGGTCTATTCGACATGAGAGCGAGTGCAAATGCAACTCGCCTCTTTTAGTCTATTAGATCTCACTTGTTGTTTATTGTACGCCTCTAATTGGTGAATACTAGTCATTTGTCATTTGTCATTTGTCATTTGTCATTTGTCACTGGTCACTGGTTATCGGTCACTGGTCAGGTGTTTCTCCCGTCAAAGCAAAGAAAGCATTACAATACGTTAAAGTATATTGCTCTTTTATTCCTTATTGCCTACAAAGCAAAGAAGTATATGACTGACGTTCCCGCATCTCGCATTCGCAATTTCTGTATTATTGCTCACATAGATCACGGAAAATCTACCCTCGCCGATCGCTTGTTACAAGTGACTGGTACTGTAGAGCAGCGAGAAATGAAAGAACAGTTTCTCGATAACATGGATCTTGAACGGGAGCGCGGCATTACCATTAAGCTGCAAGCTGCCCGTATGAATTATAAAGCAAAAGATGGTCAGACGTATGTTCTGAATCTTATTGATACCCCTGGACACGTAGACTTTTCTTATGAGGTATCCCGCTCTCTTGCAGCTTGTGAAGGCGCGTTGCTTGTTGTGGATGCTTCTCAAGGTGTTGAGGCTCAAACCTTGGCAAACGTTTATTTGGCTCTAGAACATAATCTGGAAATTATACCAGTGCTGAATAAAATTGATTTGCCTGGGGCAGAACCAGACCGAGTGATTAAGGAAATTGAGGAAATTATCGGTTTAGACTGTAGTGGTGCGATTTTAGCATCTGCTAAGGAAGGCATTGGCGTTAATGACATTTTAGAAGCAATTGTTGAGCGGATACCAGCACCACAAAATACGATAGATGAGCGTCTAAGAGCATTGATTTTTGATAGCTATTATGATAGTTACCGGGGCGTAATCGTTTATTTCCGGGTCATGGATGGTAAGTTGAAGAAGGGCGATCGCATTTACCTCATGGCATCTGGTAAAGAATACGAAATTGATGAAGTAGGAGTCTTGTCCCCCACTCAAAAGCAAGTGGATGAATTACACGCCGGAGAAGTGGGCTACTTATCAGCAGCAATCAAAGCTGTAGCAGATGCACGGGTGGGCGATACTATTACCCTCTCTGGTGCCAAAGCAACTGAACCATTACCCGGTTATACAGAAGCCAACCCAATGGTATTCTGTGGAATGTTCCCCATTGATGCCGACCAATTTGAAGATTTACGCGAAGCACTTGACAAACTGAAACTTAATGATGCTGCATTACATTTTGAACCAGAAACTTCAAGTGCGATGGGATTTGGTTTCCGTTGCGGCTTTTTAGGTTTATTGCACATGGAGATCGTGCAAGAACGTTTAGAACGAGAATACAATCTGGATCTTATCATTACTGCCCCATCAGTAGTTTACAAGGTAACAACCATTAAAGGCGAGGAAATTTACGTTGATAACCCCAGTCACTTACCTTCACCTAACGAACGGGAAAAAATTGAGGAACCTTACGTTCAGGTAGATATGATTACGCCGGAAACCTACGTCGGTACTTTGATGGAGTTAGCGCAAAATCGGCGTGGCGTGTTTAAGGATATGAAATATCTCACACAAGGACGAACTACCTTAACATACGAACTCCCATTGGCAGAAGTTGTTACCGACTTTTTCGATCAAATGAAATCTCGGTCTCGCGGTTATGCGAGTATGGAATATCAGTTGATTGGTTACCGAGAAAATCCTTTGGTTAGGTTGGATATTTTAATCAATGGCGATCCAGTTGATTCCTTAGCAATGATCGTTCATCGAGACAAAGCTTATGGTGTTGGGCGATCGATGGCAGAAAAACTCAAAGAACTCATTCCCCGTCATCAATTCAAAGTACCCATCCAAGCATCCATCGGTAGCAAGGTAATCGCGAGCGAACACATTCCAGCATTACGAAAAGACGTTCTTGCTAAATGTTATGGTGGTGACATTAGCCGTAAGAAAAAACTCTTACAGAAACAGGCAAAAGGTAAAAAGCGGATGAAGTCCGTGGGTACGGTAGATGTTCCGCAGGAAGCTTTTATGGCTGTTCTACGTTTAGATCGAGAAAGTTAATCTTTGTTGTATTTGTTCAGATCCTCTACCTACCTCGTTCCCAGGCTCCGCCTGGGAATGCCTTACTAAAGGCTCCGCCTTAAGATTGGGCGCATTTGCGAGTCTGAGCCTCACTGTTCGCATTCCCCCCTGACAAATATGAAGATATGACTAAAGTCATAAATCTTATATGACTTTTATCTATAGTCGAAGAAGATTAAATTAGCTACTGTACGAATATCTTACAAACAATACAAAATTAACTAAAAAGCATTAATAGCTGCTAACAAAATCACCCTCTTGGGTGAAGCGCAGAAGGCAATACACAACTAGAATTCCCTAATTTAAATTTGAAGCAAATCCTTGCAATTATAGGCTTTGGTTTTGTGCTGTTAAAGGACTTGTCACCTTATCTTATACAAAGTATTCGCTATGAAAATTTTATACCTTAGTACTGTATTTGTCATTGTTGCTACAATCGTTGCTCTTCGTCACTATCAAAGTCAGATGAGTTCAATGTGTTTAAGTACAGATAACACATCTTTGAATAGCGGATCTCCAGAAACCTCTGCGTATAACTTTTTAGTGGAGAGCGATCGCACTTTCAATTAACGTTTTCCTTGTCTTTTGTTATTCGTATACATTGCGGCGGTGTCCAACTCTTACTACCAGCACTACCAATTTTTGGTCTTCAATCTGACACACAATACGATAATCACCAACACGATAACGCCATAAACCTACTTTGTCTGCTGAGAGTCCTTCACCGAAACGTCTTGGGTTTTCTTCTGTTGCGATTCGGTTGTCAAGATATGTCAAAATTTGCTCCTGAACTGTGTAGTCGAGCTTGCGTAATTCTTTGCGAGCTGCATCGTCCCATTCAATCTTCCGCAAGGTCTTTACCCTTCCTTATTTCTTCCATAGTCCAACGACGACCTGGATTTTCTAAGCGTTCAAGAGCAAGGTGAATATCTTCCAAGTCCTCAATATACTGCAAAATAGCTTGATGGTAATATGCCTTGGGTTGCCCTGTTACTTTAGCAAGATTGTCCAAGCGGTTTTCTACTTCTTGCGAAAATTCTATTGAGGACATAACTTTCTTATCTCTTTAATATATATATACTAGAATATACCAGGAACGATTAAAAACTAAATTTTTACTTTGATTTTTATTTGAGAGTCATACTTTAAAGTAATGGAATCATTGTGCCGTATACATTTTGGTAGTTTTTGACTCCTATTTCTTCAAATTTTGTGATAAATTAGAGTAAAGATATCCAAAAACACCTTTGTGATAGCTAGCGTTTTCAAATCAATAAAACGGCTTAAATGTTAATTATGGCTTTTGGGTTAATTTTGAAGTAAAAGCTGACCAAGTTGAAAAATCATTCACTAACCAGGTCGATAAGGAGACAAAAAGAGTACTAGCAGAAGAGATAATAGCGATGATTAACTCATTAAAAAATCCCTAATTAGCTAATAAATTTGATTGAAGTCTACTAACTAGAAAAAGTCTATCTAATCCTACTTGAATTCCATCTATCTTACCAGCAATACGAACTTCTAAACCTGCCATTGCTCCAGAAACTTCTAATTCTTCACCAGCAATACGTAACTGTACTTCTGTAATTTTTTTTGGATGAAAAATTTCGATATTCCTTAAACGTTGAATTCCCGACTTTCCAGTCATAATAAATTGATTTGATTTAATTTTAAGTACTTTTTCTCCCATGCGTAATTCCCCTTTAATAATTGTAGATTTTTCAATGTCATTTTGAAAATTGACTCCATCTTTAACTATCTCCTTAAAATGAACATTTTTAACTTCTAAATCTCCTCTAAAACATTCTTCATAATTTGTTAAGGGATTTTGTAATGTCATTGATAAATGGGTTGCATTATTTGTTTTTATTTCAATTGGTACGTTATCAGATTGTAACTCAAACTCTATACTTGCTGAATAATTAATACGTTAAGCATATACGTCTAGTGCATCTCCCCCACATACAGCAGATTTCAACTTGGTGAGGTACAAAAATTACCCCCCTCTGTCCCCCCGATGCCTTGGGGGGATGAAAGGGGGGTGTACCTCATTCAGATGCAAAGCGCTGTAACATACCCCTATAGAGAGAAGAAAGCTTTAAGATTGTCCGCTAAAAAGCAAACAAGTCATTCGTGTATTTAGGCTGCAATCCAGAGGAGATGTGGGGTGAGATCTCAGAAACAGCAAACATTATTTTGGAATGGTTTGAGGGTTACGCTAGTCTTAATCATCGCCTTTCTATTGTCAGTACTGCTGTCAAATATTAGTGCGAGATCGTCCCGGAGTTCTGAGATGGCACAACTCCCAATGCCACAAAGGGAGTCGAATCCCTGTAGTGCTTTGATGCAAAGAGATTTTGCAGCTATTCCCGATGCGCCCACCGCAATCCTTTCTACTCAAGTCGTTCCTGCTACCGCTCAAACTCCTGAATACTGCGATGTCAAAGGGTACGTGACACCTCAAATTCAGTTTGAGGTGCAGTTGCCTACCCAAAATTGGAATCGTCGCTACCTTCAGGTTGGTTGTGGTGGATATTGCGGCAGTTTGAGAGCTTCACCTGAATCTATTGCTGCACTCAATCAAAACTTTGCGGTTGCTTTTGACAACACGGGACACGTTGGCGGTGGCATAGGCACAGGAAGCGCACTTTGGGGACTGGATCGACCCCAACTGCGGGCTGACTTTGGCTACCGCTCAGAGCACGTTACGTCGCTAGCCGCAAAAGCGATCGCCACTGCATTCTATGGAAAAGATCCCAGTTATTCTTACTTCCAGGGCTGTTCCAATGGAGGACGACAAGCCCTGATGTTAGCACAGCGATACCCAAACGACTTTAACGGCATCATTGCTGGCGCACCCGCTGCAATCCAAGCGCCACTCAATGGAGAATATGAAACGTGGAATGGGCGTGCGAACGAAGATTCGCAAGGGAATCCGATTCTGCCCTCCGATAAACTCGCGCTGATTCATCAGGCGGCGATCGCAGACTGCGATGGGAAGGATGGTCTAGTAGATGGGCAAATCACCGATCCAAGAGTTTGCACGTTTAAGCCTGAATCGCTTCGTTGTACTGACAATGACGCTACTGCAACTTGTTTAACAACAGCTCAGATTGCAGTCGTTAATAAACTCTACAAGGGTGCTGTGGATCGTCAGGGTAAGCTACTTTATCCCGGCAGCCAAACGATTGGGTCAGAACTTGGGTGGGCAGGTTCGAGCATAGGTACATCTCAAATGCCGCCCTTTGCAGCCCAAATCTCTAACAGCTATCTGAAATATCTCGCCTTTCCCAAAAGTCCCCCTGCATCCTTCTCCTACAAAGATTGGCAATTTACAGCTGAGGGCTTCGAGCGTCTGCGATCGCTAGGCAAAGTGTACAATGCGACCAATCCTAACCTCAAAGCGTTCCGCGAACGTGGTGGGAAACTCATTCTTTATCATGGCTGGTCCGATCCAGCAATTCCTCCGCAGGGTACACTCGCTTACTATCAGGCAGTTCAAGATACACTGGGCGGTCTTGCCAAGGTGCAATCATTTGCCCGGTTGTTTATGCTGCCTGGAGTTTATCACTGTCAGGGCGGAACGGGTCCGAGCCGTGTGGATTGGCTCACCTCAATCGTGACTTGGGTTGAACAAGATAAACCACCTACTAAAGTCATTGCATCCCAAACGTCTGCTGATTCAGCAAGCGGTGGTTTTAGCAATCCAACCGAGAGAGCAACGGGAAATAATGCAAAAATTCTCAGAACAAGACCGATATTTCCTTACCCAATGCAAGCTAGATACAATGGTAAGGGAAGTATTGACGATGCCGCAAACTTTGTGGGAGTTATGCCTTCCCAAATCCCAAGCGATCGCATTGATTGGATTGGAAACGATCTATTTCAGCCTCGGTAATTTTAGAAAATTTTTATACCGTTAGAACACCAAACTCTGGTTAAGAGGGTGCTGTGTTCGGTGTTCAGCCATCTGTAGGAGCTTCACACAGTAAGGGATTGCCAAGAAATAAATTACTCAATCTTGTGGTACGGGCGTCCTCGCCCGTCCTATATAAGTGGCGGGTACCAATCCCGCACCACAAGAAATTAATTAACACTTAAGCAAGTATGTAGAATTTGTGATTGACACATCCGATATATCGCGTTATATTCTAATTAGGATTAAACGATATATCGTGATGCATCAGAAAAACACAAGGATCTAAATATGTTCAAACAATTTCATTCACGTTTTCTCGATCCAGCATGGGCAGGAGTTGGATCTGGCAATCAATTTTTCATGAGTGGACGACATGGACGCAGAGGTTCATCTCGTGGTGGTTGGGGAGATGAGCCTCGCACCCGTCGCGGTGACATCAAGTTCATGCTGCTTGGGCTTCTATCTGAGCGTCCTCAGCACGGTTATGAACTGATTAAAGAACTAGAAACCCGTCGAGGAGGCTTTCACCGCCTTAGCCCAGGTTCTGTCTATCCAACACTCCAAATGCTGGAAGAAGGCGGTTATTTGACCAGCGAGCAAGTCGATGGAAAGCGTGTTTACACGATTACAGACAGTGGTAGACAATTCTTGAGCGATCGCAACCAGCAGGCTGATTCAAGAAACACTTATGACAGTTTTATGGAAAGCAAGCCTTCTGAATTGATTGAGTTGCGGCGTACTTTAACGGATTTGAATGATGCTGTCACACAAATTGCACGCAGTGGTAATTTGGAGCAAGCTTTGCGAGTACGCGATCTGCTTGTTCAGGTAAAGCGTGAGATTTACAAGTTTCTTGCAGAGCAGTAAGACAGAGGTGGCAACCAACTGGTTAGGTATGATGCCAAACAGTGTACCTTTGATACTGAAGGTGCTTTTGTTTTAGTAAATACCCATAACATCACCATTGAACGTCAATTATTTACCCTTGCACATGAAATTGGACACTTAATTTTTCACCGTGTAGAGTACCAAGACAACGCCACTTGCTTTAAGCCGGGGAACCCGTCCAACGCAGTGGCTCCTTTAATTGAAGAAGGAAGCTCATGTGAAGAAAAAGCACCAGAGCATATTGCTGATTACTTTGCCAGCCACCTACTTGTTCCTCAAGCTGAATTTGAGCGGATGTACTCACTTACCAAAGATGTTGTCAAACTCAAACGATATTTTCGGGTGAGTTACCTAATCATCTTAAATCGTTTAGCAGAAATGAACATCACTGATTTTGCTAAAGAGAAAGCTAAAATCTGTGTAATTTATAAAAAGAAACATGATGGTGCATCTTTGCAAAATTCAATGGAATTATCACCAGTACTAGTTGCAGAGGATTATCTAGAAAATGAACGTTATGAATTTCTAATTTGGCGGTCTTTACAATTGAATAAGATTTCAGAAATGAAAGCGGCAGAACTGCTCAACTTAATTGTTGAAAAACTGCGAATGCGTCGTCAAGAAAATGATGTTTATGCAGTTGCTTAATGGAACAATTCTTGACGCAACAGCACGAGATTGATTTTCGCTGGCTGAACGAGTGGGGATGGTTACAACAGCACTATAAACCTTTGTACATTGCTCAAGAACTTCTAGACTCAGATCGATTAGAACCTTTAACTCGCCAAGCGGCTAACCAATACTTAACACCTCTAGCTCTTTCTACAGAGGAGATGTTTGTCAGTTTTCTAGAATTTAGCGTAAAAGCGCCCCTTTTGAGTGTCGCCGATCGATTTACAATTGCCATTGCCCGTCATCAATTGCTGATTTGTGTTAGTGATGATGGGTTAGTGGTTGAAACCTGCAAGGCATACAATGTTACCTACATTAGAACGCTACGATTATTAACTGAAATGGTAGAGACAGGACACAAAACAGCGATTGAGGTGACAACAATGGCTGATACCTTAATCAAGGAGCGAGGTAAACACATCTCTCCCAGAGTTTTGGCAGATTGGAAAATAAGTCTACAGCAATATGGCACGAGCTAAAAATCAAATGCGATCTCGCGCAACGAGCAAGCTTTACTTATCGCGATCGCACTGCGGTCAAGTCCCACAACTCTGGCTTGTTCTTCATCAACCTTTATTGCAAGTTTTAGTTGTGCTTTGCGGAAGCATAGTCTGGGCGTGTACTAGTATATGTCAGGTTTATTATTAGAACATGGAGCGTAGTAAGAGAACTTTTTGAATCTTGTCGGGAAAACCCAACGGTTACTCAAATACATATTGTTCCGCCACTTTCCAATAACGGGAAAAGCGCTTGAGGTCGATATAGCCGTCGTAGTCAAAAAATGGGTCTACCTCAAAGACTTCCAATTCCAAAGAACGTTCAATTTCGTCACAGATAGCATCAAATCGAGGACTGGGACTCTCTGCTGTGACTACTTTGTTAGCATTATGCTCTTTAGCAAAAGCTAAAACTTCTTTTGCGACATCGCCACGGCGAATGACGATAGGTAATTCTAGCAAGCATTCGTAGATAAAGGTGAGGCGCTTTAAGCCTAGTTGCCATTCTTCTATCAAAGCTTCGTCCCAAACCCAAATGGCTGGTGCGTCAGGGTACTCTTCGAGTGTGGGGTTTTGGGGACTAAGACAGTCGCCGTGTATCCAGATGATTGGTTTAGTCATGGGATGTGTGGATTTATAAATGATTCGTTGGCATTGACGATTGCCTTAAGTGTGCGGACACATCGGCATTATAAGACTAAGCTAAACTAGATTTTATCTACTCAATTTGTATCAAATAATGTATTTTTCTAAAAAATAGAGACTTCAAGAAAATCTACGTGAGTTAGAACTATAAGAATTGGAAAATTTGTATCATTAGTAACACTAACTTGAGAGTCTATATGATGATGGCTTGTGACTTCATCGTGGAACACCTCAAACAGAATCTGGGTTAAAACACATAATTATCATTTTGTCAAGGAAACTTTTAAAAAATTTCCTTTTTTGCTAAATAGTTTACAAAAATGCTCTGAAATTTGAAGAAAAGGTAAATTTATACTATCTATCACTATTAAGTTCAAAAAAAATGCTTAAGTGATTATACAGCTATAGTATCAATTAAAACAAACACTATAGCTGTAGGAAAATTTGACAATTTGTGCCGGGAGTCTCTACCGCAACATCACTAGATAAATTCAATTTGGCTAGAGTAAAAAATTACTTTTGACAGCTGTGTGTTTACAAGCTTGCAAGCAATTTCTCCTGTGAGAGTTTAACTCACGGAGTATCAATACAGTATGAGCATCGCATAGACATTACAAGAAATCTGTAATTGCGATCGCGGTTAAACTGTATAACCTAACAATATTGCCCCAGATTTTTGGCTCTTGCGTACTTAGCGTGCTATTTTTATAGGAAAATTAGCTTAAAATCCTTGTCTGGATTGTATTACAGCCATTATTACCTTTATAACAGTATTCTTTTCTAAAATTGAAACTAGAAGTGTCTGTAAGCCTTGCAAATAAAGCATAATTATAAATTTTAATTAAAATTTAGCACGCTATGTACGAAAGAACCGATTTTCTTTAGTGCAGCTCCTGAGCTATCTGCAAATGGATCTGTGGAAATTGATATCCCCATCCCCACTGGTACAGATTTAATATTAAATTACATAGCACCTGACTCTGTTAGTGCAACTTTATTAGCTCCAAATGGTACTGTTGTTGGCACTACTCTGGCAGGAACTCCAGATGCAGCCCAATTCTTGCGTTTCTTCAGTATCCCAACACCAATTGAAGGAACCTACAAACTTCGTTTGGAACAACAAGGTGGTACTACTGGTAATGTGCCGATTGCTGCGGTTATATCTGGAAACCCACTGTTATTGAACCTTGATGTTGGGCAACCAGATAGCAACAATCAAGCCCAAATTAATGCAATTTTAACGAATGCAGGTTCTCCAGTCACAGGCGCGACTGTTCTGGCAAACATTCAAGGGATAGACGGTTATCAAAAAGTTCTCACATTGCTAGATGATGGTCAAAATGGAGACGGAATAGCAGGAGATGGTATATACGGTGGTAAAACAGAGTTACTCTCTCCTGATGGTTACAACATAGGGGTTGTCGCTCAAGGTTCTAATTTTTCTCGGATAGCTTCTGATGCTATTAGTATTGCTAGACCAAATCAGGCAAACCTATCGTTGCGTCAAGTAGAGCTTTTAGACTCTGGAATTGTAGAACAAGATATAACTTATACTTTTGAAGTCAACAACATCGGACCTAATGAAGCTACTGGGGTTATTCTTGTTAACAGCCTTCCACAAGGGGTTGATTTTGTCTCAGCTTCTGCTGGCGGTTCCTTCAATCCTGCTAACCGCACTGTCAGCTTCAACTTAGGAGATTTAGCATTTGATGGTAGTACTACTGCCAATATTGTTGTCAAGCGCAAAGTATCTGGAGGCTTAAGAAGCATTGCTACTGTTACCGCCACAGAGTTAGACCCTGACTTGACAAATAATACTGTAGAGACAAAAGGGATTGACCTGCTGCTTAAAAGGACTACTAATCAACCTAGAGTAGACATTGGCGAAGAATACACATACAGCTTAAGTGTTACCAACAATGGTCCCGACAATGCTACAGAGGTAGTTTTAACTGAAAACTTACCATCAGGAGCCAACTTTGTAAGAAGCAGTACTGCACCTGTCAGCCTCTTTGGGGAAACACTTACTGCTAACTTAGGCAATATCAAAAGTGGTGATAGTGCAACAATTAATTTGACATTCAAATCTATTGTTGCTGGTAACCTCCTCAGCACTATCAGTGTCGCAGGCAATGAAGATGATTACAACACAGAAAATAACTCGCTAATCAGCACAACGACTATCAACCCAATCCTACCTGCTCAGGCAGATTTAGAGCTAACTAAAACCGTCAATAATACTAATCCTCAGATTGGCGATCGCATTTCTTTTACCTTGGATCTCACAAATAAAGGTCCAGGAATTGCTAGTGGTATCAAAGTCAGCGACCTGCTATCCACCGGATTAAATTTTGTGTCCGCGTTTGCTGAACAAGGCACATATAACAACAGTACAGGTATTTGGGATGTTGGCAATGTGAGAGATAATCTCAGCCGTAGCTTAACAATTACTGCCGATATTGTCAGTGGTGGTACTATTACTAACACAGCAGAAATCATTTCTGTCAACGAGACAGATCCTGATTCTACTCCAGGGAATAATAACCCCAATGAAGATGACCAAGACACAGTGATTCTTGTGGTTCCAGGCAACAATAACATTGTCAACGGCACACCAGGACGCGACACCCTAGTTGGCTCCTCTGGCAATAACATCATCACTGGTTTTCAAGGAGCAGACACTCTGAGTGGCGGTACAGGTAGTGATGATTTTGTCTACACCAATATCCGAGATCGGGGAGATACAGTGAACAACTTTGAGGTAGGCAAAGACAAGCTTGTCTTTACTGAACTACTTAGTAACTTACCTAGCTACACTAGTAGCAGCAATGTTAATAACTACTTACAAATTTTACAGATCGGTGGTTCTCCTGATAGCTTTAGCGTAAGAGTTGATGCTGATGGTTCTGGTGCAGATATTTTCAGACCCTTCATCACGGTGAAGACTACTGGTGGAACCCTAAGCTTAAATGATTTCCGCTATCAATCTACGACTACTGTTGTCTAAATTTATCTGACTTCAGCCGTTGATAAAGCTTCATACTAAATTGCTTCCAAAAAAATTTAGGGATTCACAACATAACTGACATCTACCAACAACAACACCTTTCTAACAGAATTTATGGAGTTCTCAAATGTCAGTAAAAAGTTTGTTTAAGTCTTTACTCAAACGTTCGACTAAAAAAGCTGCGGCTTTGAGTGTGTTCAGCTTGAGTAGTTTTATAATTGCTACACCTTCTTTTGCAGCTAGTGTGGATCTTGGCAGTTGGAAGCGTTCCGGTGATGTTTCACAAACTGTTGGTCAAGCCACATTAACGAATGCTGCTACTGATGGTAACGACGACTTTTCTTCCAACCCCAACAATATAGTGAATGTTTCTGGTAATGCACCAATAGACCCGAATCTAGGAATTGGTCCTCTAGAAACTTTTTTAGAGATCGCGCCAGGAACACTTGGTTTGGACGCTACGGAAGGTTCTGCAATCAAATCACCTATAGCTCTTGACTTCCAATCTGGTGATATTTTTAGCTTTGACTGGGAATTTGTAAGCAATGACCCTAGCAATGACCGAGCATTTGTTACGATTGCTAATTTAGCACCTTTCTTTCTCAATGGAAATTCTGGTCGTTTCAGTTATTCCTTTAAGACATCTGGTAGTTACAGCATAGGTATAGGTGTGTTCGATGGAGGTAATGATGTGATAGGCTCGTCAAAATTAGTAGCCAGCAACGCCAATGTAGAACCAGTTCCCGAACCTCTCACAATCTTGGGTTCCATGACAGCTTTGGGTTGGGGCTGGCGTATGCGCCAGCGTTTCCGTAAAAAGAGATAAGGTTAAGTCCCCAAATTTTCGCTCTTCGCAGCTAGGGCAAATTCTTCCTTTGTCTTTTCAACGAAAAGCGAAAAATTTTGGAGAGCGGAAACTTGATGCATGATTTGCTGTTGTAAGCCTAAAGCGATCTGGTGATTCATACTTAGATTGAGCACGCCAAAGTGTAAATTACCGTCGCTTTTTCCCTTTTTGCCAACTTTGGCTACTGGGTTGTTTGGTGAATCCTCCTTTAGGAAAAAGTTTTGCTTCTATGGTTTCATAACTTCCTTCAAAATCACAATGACCGTAAAGCGGACATTGCCGACAGTAAACACCTTCGGTGTAGCGTTCTAAGTTTTCGCGGTTGAAAAAATAGGGTTTGTGACTAAAGGTGCTAGCTACCCATTGCCATGACATATTATTACTGGCTGGGTCACCATCAAGAAGGTGTTCGAGAAACCACTTTGCGCCTGCTTGCCAACGGATGCGCCGCCAATGCACCATATATGCTGCCATCCACATACGTGCATGGTTATGCAAATAACCAGTCTCCCGCATCTCCCGGCTAAAACTGTCTATACAAACTCGTCCTGTGGTTCCTTGTTTAATATCATCGGGTAACTCTGGCGCATACTCAGAGACAGTGTAACCAGTTTTATATTCTTCTTGGTCTTTCCAAATTCCATCACCTAGCTTGGCATACAGCCTTTGCCAGTAATCGCGCCAGCCTAATTCATTAACCAATTTTGTAGCATCATCTTGGTTTTTAACTTTTTCCAGGGCATAGTCCTTAACTTCGCGTAAACTTAGTACGCCATAGCGAAGATAGGGAGAAAGCCGAGTAACCGCACCTGTGAAAAAGTTACGTGTTTTTCCATAGCGTGCTGGATCTACTTTTTGCAATGCTTTATTGGCTGCTTTGCGTCCGCCTACAGTTTCGCTGACGTTGTTATCGCGTTGTGCAGCTTCAGGAAATTGTTCGCGGAGGTAGGCTACGAGTTCATCGCGATTAGTAAACTCGCGTCGCATATCATTAGTCATGTTTCACCAGAATAGCAGGTTAGAAAAGCCAGGTAGTTCAATGGCGCTAGCAAATTTGCCTCCGCAGCCTCAGTCATTATTATGACCGATCGAGACCAGCGATCGCACTATGGGCGTAGGGTGGGCACTACCCACCAGTAGTGAATGGTGGACACTGCTACAAAAATCGTCTTAGTAAACTAGAAGTATTTCTAAAAACTTTTCAAACAAATTTCCTTGCAGATTGAAAATTCTCCAAACTAAACTAGCAGATAAAGACTTCTATTTTATTAAATACTGTGAGTTGGAAAAGTTTTTACAAAAATCATCAAAGGAATATTCTTGGAACGGCTTTGTTAGGAGCCAGTTTTTCCACACTATATTTTCTTTTAGCTCGTCAGGGATTTATGGTTCCCTTTACGGCAATTCCAGAAGTACAATGTGTAACAGGTTGTCCGTCACAACAAGCCTTGCACGTTCCTCCCATAGGCAAAGAATTATTGAACTACAACAAACCTCTTTCACAACTCATTAATAGTGCAAATGTTAAGGAAAAAACCTCTATTTTGATTGAAAAGTCAAAGTATCGGCTCACAGTTTACTACAATCAAAAACCATTGAAGTCTTACCCTGTAGTTTTCGGTGGTACTCCAACAGGAGATAAGTTACAACAAGGTGATAATCGTACTCCAGAAGGTATGCTGCGTATCAAAGATTTATACCCTCATCCGCAATGGTCAAAGTTTCTGTGGTTAGATTATCCCAACCCTCAATCCTGGAGAAAACATTTCCAAGCAAAAACTCAAGGTAAAATTGCTTGGTATCAGCCTATCGGTGGCGAAGTTGGTATTCACGGTGTTCCTCAAGGTGGCGACACAATGATAGACGATCGCAAGAACTGGACATTGGGATGTCCTTCTTTGAAGAACAAAGATGTAGAGGAGTTATATCAGGTTGTACAAAAAGGTACATTGGTAGAAATTGTTCCTTAACTAAGGACTAATAAAGAATCAAGGATTTTCAACTCAAGTAGGTGTATTTTACCTGTATAGCGCGACTTCCAATCGCCCAGACAAAAATAAATTGAGGCTTGGTACACATCCTCTTAAAATAATAGGAATGTTTATCTAAGTTGACATGAAAACAGATTCGATTTTTTACCGTCTATTTCAAACATTTCCAGAGGCTTTTTTTGAACTTATTGCCCAACAAGAAACGGAAGCAAGTGCTTATGATTTTGCTTCCGTGGAATTAAAACAAACAGCTTTTCGGATAGATGGGATATTTCTTCCCACTCCTAATTTAAAGGAAAAACCTATTTTCTTCGTTGAAGTTCAATTTCAGAAAGATCCCGAACTATACGCCAGGTTATTTTCGGAACTTTTTCTCTACATACGTCTTTATGCGCCAACTAAGAAGTGGCGATCTGTTGTGATTTTTGCCAGACGTAGTATGGAACCAAAGGAAGTAGATCCATTTGTGACTTTACTGGGAAGCGAGCAAGTCACGTGTTTGTATTTAAACGAGCTAGGGGATATAGCTGAACAATCCTTGGGAGTTGGAATCATGAAGCTAGTTGTGGAGACAAAAAAACGCACTCCACGAGCAGCGCAAACTTTAGTTGATAAAGCACGCACACAACTCCCTAAACAATCACAACAGCAAGTGCTAGACTTGATAGAAACAATTGTACTGTACAAACTGCCACGTATTAACCGTCAGGAGTTAGCTAAAATGTTCAGACTTAGTGATTTTGATATCAAGAAGACAAGGTATTACGAGGAAGTTCGCGAAGAAGTCAAAGAGGAAGTTCGCGAAGAAGTCAAAGAGGAAGTTCGCGAAGAAGTCAAAGAGGA
>NZ_BAACAP010000125.1:0-28164 GCF_045865695.1 Scytonema hankhaensis NUACC26 | reverse complement strand
CCCCATCCTTGATTAACCGCTGCTTTGATAGTTTCTCTGACAATTACGGCAGCAGGCGTGGGAGAATTCAAATCTTGGGCAAATCGAGCGATTAAATTCGCATCTTTGAGCATGTGCTTTAATGCGAAATTCGGTGTAAAATCGCGATTTATCAGCATCTTGCCCATGCCGTCAAAAATCGGAGAGCGAAAATCCACCACATGCAGCACATCAAGAACGTCTTTTGGATTCAGTCCGGCTTTAGTCGCCAGAATCATCGCTTCCCCTAACGCTTCGATTTGGGTTGCCACAATCGAGTTACCAATGAGTTTCATTGCAGCGCCTTTGCCAGTGTCGCCCAGGTAATGTATCGTTTCGCTTAACGGTTCTAAAATCGGTTTGACTTGCTCAAATACGTCCCACTTGCCACCAACGACAATCCACAATCCCCCGGCTGCGGATTCGTTTTTACTGCCGAAAACGGGAGCATCGAGAAATTCCACTTGCTTTTCGGCATAAGCTGCGGCTTGTCGGCGTGATGTGTCGGGATGAACTGTACTCATGTCGATGGCGATTTGTGGCGAGCGCACGTTTGATAGAATGCCATCTTGCCCAAAGACAACTTCTTCAACCGCGTTATCATTCGCGAGCGAGTACATAATCGCCTCAGCATTTTCCACCGCTTTTGCAGGTGTTTGAGCTTGTGTTGCACCTTGTTCAACCAGAGGCTTACAGGATTCTGGGCTGCGATTCCAAACTGTGACATCATAACCCGCTTTCAGCAAGTTGGTTGCCATGCCACTGCCCATGATGCCAAGTCCTAAATATGCAATGCGTTTCATAATGGTGTTCTCAATGGAAGATAGTATTAATATTTACCCCAACCAAGCTGGATTCATGGCTGTACTATCATTTTGGTTTGTGGTCTTATATCGTTCGTACTGCCCTTTAGCCGCAGCCTCACGGGTACGCGCTAACAGTGCTGTAACTCGTGTCCGATCCATTGGCTCAAACGTGCGGACTGCCTCAAACGCCTGGTCTAAAATTCTCATACTGTCGATGCCCGTAATTACGACTGAGGTTGGCAAATTCATTGCGTAGTGCAGGCACTCGATCGCACTGACCGTGTTGCTTCTGAGAATGTAAGACTCCCCGATTGTTTTCATTGCCAGGACACCAATGTTGTTTTTTACTAGCACAGGTAGAACCTGACGTTCAAAACTTCTAAAATGGGCATCCATGACATTTAATGGCATCTGTACAGTATCGAAGCGGAAACCATTTTGTGTAGCAGTTTCCAGCATCTGAAGGTGAATTTGAGGATTCTTGTGTCCTGTGAAACCAATATAGCGAATTTTGCCCGCTTTCTGCGCCTCAACGAATGCCTCCATTGAACCGCCAGGAGCGAAGACGCGATCGGGGTCTTCAAAGCGTAGTATTTCGTGATGCTGCACTAAATCAATGCGATCGACCTGCAAATCTTTGAGCGACTCATCAATCTGCATTTTGGCAGCAGCTTTAGTGCGACCGTCGATTTTCGTCATTAAAAAGACCTTTTGGCGATAACCATCCTTAAGAGCATTTCCCATCCAACGGTGGCTACGTCCGTTGTGATAGTCCCAAGAGTTATCCATAAAGTTGATGCCGCGATCGATGGCACTGCGGATCAGCTTAATACTTTCTTGCTCATCTTGAATTTTTCCAATGTGATACCCCCCCAAGCCAATCACAGAGACTTGTTCTTTGGTGCGTCCAAGGGTGCGATATAACATTTCGCCGCGTCGAGTTGGAGTGGGTGTTTGGGCTAGCAGTTGAGTATTTTCATCAACGGGTTCTGTCTGAGCGAGGAGCGGCTGCAAAAATCCTTCCGAAACTGTAAGTCCTGCTGCCACTAATCCCGAAGCAGAAGCAGTTTTTAACAAGCTGCGTCTACTAATTTCCATAATTGTCTCCTACAAGCAACAAAAGAATGAGCCGTATATTACCACGGCAATCTGGCACACAGACTCTAACTAAGGTGTGTTTTGAAACATATTTCGCAAGATGCATTCACAATGCAATTCTGGAGGCGACAGCGACGGAAACACTGAGAAATAAAGTAATGTTAGCGATGTCATATGATGCAGCTCTAAGACGGGAGGAGTTATGTGCATTAACAACTTCTGACATAGCTCCGGCTTTTAGGTTAATAACCATTAGGGCAGAAAATACTAAAAACAGGCTTGAAAGAATTGTTCCTGACTCAGAAGCGACAGGGGTTTTATATAGCAATTACTTAAGATACCGTCGTCAGTTAAGTAGGGAACGAGGTGGATTGTTTCTCTCAGAATCAAGACGTAATAAAGGTAAACCCATCTCTATTTCTACTTAGTCAAAAGTAGTAGAGGGGATTGCATCTAGAGCCAAAGTAGAACAATTTACTACTCATACACCAAGACATTTATGTTTAACAGACTTAGCTCGTACTGGATGGGATTTACATGAAATAGCTAAGTTTGCAGGACACCGTAGTATGGAAACCACTCAAATTTATATCCATTTAAGTGGACGGGACTTAGCTCAAAAATTTGAAAGTAGCATGAGTAGTGTTCATGCTTGGCGTATTGCAATGATAACGGAAATACTGAAATGAAAGAACTAAAGACAACAAGTAATTTATCTCTACAAGATCGGAAATGGCAATTTCCTATAGACGTTGATAAATATAATTGCCATCTTGATATTAATAATGATGAGAAAAAAGAAATTCAAGCTATTTTAAAAACTACATATAGACGTTCCCATAAAACAGATAAAGCTTTAGAAAGATTGCTAAATCCTCTTTATGATGTTTTCAAGTTTATTCAAACTCAAAAAAGATTTATTTTTCCCATAGTGAAAGTGATTTTGCGAGAAATAGACAATAAGTAAATATCATTTTGGGGATGGACAGAACAAGAATGGAAAGACATTTTATGTCAAAATAATAAGGAATTTAATAAGATTTATAAAACCGGAGGTAATTGTAGACGTGATTTAATCATAATTGCTTATTTACTGTGTAATTGTAACATTCATGCTTTCCTAGATAATCAATTAAGGAAAGGAATAGTCGAGCGAAGCTTGACTCTTCCTCTCACCCTCTACGCGACGATCGTTAGCGACTTTTTAACATTCCTTGGAGGTATTGACAAAATACACAAAATTTTCGTCATCGCTGATGCAGCAAGCTACACTTTTGGCATTGGGAGCTGTTAAGGAGAATGGTAACGGGATCGCGGAAGTCCTCACCCTCAGCCGTTAGGCAGGGTGAGGAGAATGTCACAACAGCTTGGCGGTAGAAGCCGTTGTCTGTTGGCTTTGCACCCCAAAAAGTTGAGAATATTTACCCTCAGTTTCTATTTGCTTTCTTAACTCTTGAGCTAAGTTATTCGCCTGTACTCGAATCATAGGTACTCCTATAGTTTCCCAAAGGTCGCCAATACGAGGTGAACCTAGCGTGTAGAGCCATTTGGAAGGTGCGTCTTTGCGATCTAAAAGTGCTCCATTCTCAGCAGTTTTGATGCCAAATCCCAAGGTGTGGGGGCAAAGGAGTCCTTGTTGCCGTAGATTGTCTACCAAAGGATGTTGCAATTTCTCATAGTTGTAAGTGGGTCCAGTACAGTTGAGTACTCGACTCACTCGTAACACAATATTGTCTTTGGTATGCCGTAGGTAGATTGTCACATCGACGCCATCAGTCACTTCATGATAGGACGCAATACGACCAGCATGTACGACTAGTTTGCCGGAGTTCCGTAATTCATCCACTACATCTGCTATCTCTGGCGCAATTCGATGACGATGGATATCCCAATAGGAACGAAGGTGACGTAAAAATCGACGCTGTTCATCAACAGGCAGCGTTTGCCATAAATGTTGAGTGACTGGACGCAGTGAGTCTATGACTGTCCGCCAGTCCTGATTTTGAGCTGCTAGAGCTTGAACTTCCTCACGGATTTTACGAACTAAAGCACGAGTTTGAGGCGCTGTTTGTGGATTGAAGCGATCGTGAGTCACATCTGGTTTATGACGGTGGGGAAGTAACCCATGACGGGAAACGACATGAATTGTCCCTTGATGTCCATGCTGCTTTAGGGCAACCACCCGATCTACCATTGTTAAACCAGACCCAATCAGCAAAATCGATTCTTCTGAGTTTAACTCGTTCAATGCGTCATTAGACCAAGCAGATTTCACGTAGCGATCGCTCGAATAAAACTCAGCTGTCTGTACGCGAGGATTGCTGGGTGGAAAGTTGCCAAAAGCAAGAACAACGATTTCAGTGTGTAGAACTTGATGATTCTGCAAATGCACTGTTGCACCATGAGTTTGAGGCTCAATTGCAACTGCTTCATCATTGATCCGCTGCAAGCGCACACTAGGAGCAGCATTTTCCTCTGCCTCATTCAAGATAGCTTGCAGGTAACTACCATAAAGCTTGCGAGGAAGAAAAGTCTTTGGATGCACATCTTGAGGTCGTAGCGACTGGGTTAGATGCGCTTGGTTTTCAAGCCAATGCAAAAAGTGACCTGAATCATCTGGAAACGCGCTCATATCGTCCGCTGTCACATTCAGCAAGTGACAATCTTCTTGGGTACTATAAGCCACACCTCGACCAAACTGAGGGTTGTGACGCTCAATCAAGTAAATCGTCAGGGGAACTGTTGCTTGACGTAAAAGCTGCACCGCCACCAGAGTTCCGCTACAACCGCCACCTATGATGCTAATACTAATAGACTTAGATGAAGTCATAAAACTGGATAATATAAAATCACAGCCGTAACATCAATAAGCTCAAATCTTGCTCCTGTCGAGCGCAAGTCATGAACTTAGATGAAGAAATTCTGTTACTTGAGTGATATACCGTATTTCTTTAATTAGAATTGCATGTCCAAATGGCTTACATCATCCATCTAAAGGTGTATTCGTCAAAAGACAGTGCGTTCCCACCTGTGAAATACAATATGTATTTATCCTCTAGTGTCTGACATTCAAGTTAAGAAGCAGTATTAAGTACGGATATCCATATCATGTTAAACTTGAGGAACTTCAAACTTCTAGCTTCAAGCCTTGTGAACTTATGAGTTATCGTGAACAATTTATTTGGAATCGGAGTATTGATTTAGCTGTCAAAGCTTCAATTTAATGAAGCTTGTACGGATGGGAGAAATTTCTCATATAATTGTTGCACACAAAGATACTCCATTATAAATCTAATAAAATTCAATCACTCCAAGCCAAAATTAAGACTCTTAAGCAACAACACGAGAGTGGTAGATTTAGTGTAACCTTTGGCAGCAGCAGATTATTTGACAAACAGAACCGTTTAGAAATAAATGGTTACACCAATCATGAAGCATGGCGAGAAGATTGGCGTCATGCTAGAAGTAACCGAATTTACTATGAAGGCGCAAAACTTTTTCAATCAGGCAATCAGCTACGTTAAACATGGAATATTTTGCCTTCAATGAAGAATTGTGCATGATTAATGAAAAGTTTGAAAAGTTGTTTGGAGTCAACACTCGCAAAAATGGGGAAAGAATTGCGAATAAAGTCATAGATATTGCCAAATCTATCCAATTTTTATGGCACTCACAAGGCTGCTTCAGATCGTAATGAACTTAATTGTATCGTCGCGCATCAAGATTTTTGGGGTTACTCGGAGTAGCTAGAGAGCCAGTCCCGTAAGTAGGTTGGCACAATAAAAAAAAATCATATCAAGTAGGTTGGGTTGAGGCTTTGCGAAACCCAACAAACTCTGCAAAATGTTGGGTTTCGTTCCTCAACCCAACCTACAAATATTATAACCGTTTAACCGAACATGATATCATTCATCATTTCTGTACTTTTTCTGAAAACATTAATTTATCAGGTGTAATTGGTAACTCACGAATGCGTTTACCCGTAGCGTGATAGACTGCATTGGCGATCGCCGCAGCTGCCCCAACAATGCCAAGTTCACCAAGACCACGCGCCCCCATCGGGTTAATGTATGGATCTGGCTTGTTAATAAAAGCAACATCAATATCAGGT
This sequence comes from Scytonema hankhaensis NUACC26, assembly GCF_045865695.1. Classification (NCBI taxonomy): domain Bacteria; kingdom Bacillati; phylum Cyanobacteriota; class Cyanophyceae; order Nostocales; family Scytonemataceae; genus Scytonema; species Scytonema hankhaensis. The sequence goes on along the minus strand of NZ_BAACAP010000125.1, from coordinate 22,131 downwards.
ATGTCTGCGTGTACTGGTACTAAATAATCTGCAAGGTTAGCGGTAACGAAGCCGCCAAGATTCGGATCGGATACAGTTTCTTCCATAAGTGCCATACCGATGCCGAAAGTGATGCCGCCAATCAATTGACTGCGTACCAGTTTGGGGTTAAGAATAGTTCCGGAATCGAAAACACCCACAAAGCGTGTCACGCGAATCTCTCCGAGCAGTGGATTAATTTTCACTTCGGCAAAGTGTGCGCCGAAGGATTGGAAGGAATATTTTTTCTGCTCGTCTCCTGGTTCGGTGTCGCTTTGAGTTTCCACACTTGGCTGTTGAGTACGATTGAGAATTTTAGCGTAGCTGTCAGTTTTATCTGGCTGATTTTTTGGGAATAACCTACCATCACTAACAACAATTTCCTCTTCTTCAACTCCATAAAGTGGGGAGGCTTTGTCAGCGACCGCCATACGAATTAACTTGCTTTTGGTAGCTTTAGCAGCCGTCACTACAGCAGTCCCTACACTCACAGTTGTCCATGAGCCACCGCTCACAGGTGCGGGTGGAAATTGCGAGTCGCCTAGTTGAAACTGAACTTTTTCTAGCGGTAATCCTAAAGCATCAGCAGCAAGTTGGTTCATACCTGTGTACGTACCATTACCGAAATCGTGAGTTGCACTTTGAACAACTACCCGTCCGTCAGCAAACACAATCACTTTTGCTGATGCTGGTTGTCTTCTACTAGGATAAGCGGCGGTAGCCATACCCCAACCAACAAGCAAGTTGCCATCTTTCATTGAGCGTGGTGTTGGGTTGCGTTGCTGCCAACCAAATCGCTCTGCTGCTTGCTGGTAACATTCTTTTAGGTACTTGCTTGACCAAGGTTGACCTGTTTCGGGATTGATATCAGTGTCATTCATCAACCGCAGAGTGACTGGATCGATATTTAAGGCGATCGCTAATTCATCCAATGCTGATTCTAGGGCAAACATTCCCGAAGCTTCACCTGGAGCACGCATGAAGGTTGGCGTGTTGTAATTGAGGCGTACCAATTTGTGTGTTACTTCTAAATTTGGGCAAGCATACAAGTTGCAAGTTGTCAAACCGCAGGGTTCAATGAAATCAGCAATCATTGAGGTTTGGGTAAAGATGGCGTGACGAATTGCCGTGAGTTTGCCATCTTTGCTTGCGCTTAGAGTCAGGGTTTGGATTGTGCGCGGACGATATCCGACGGAAGTAAACATTTGCGGGCGGGTAAGGACAAGTTTCACAGGGCGATTTACCTGCTTAGCTGCAATTGCGGTGAGGATGACGTGTCCCCAAATAAACCCTTTTGAGCCAAACGCGCCGCCAATATACGGACAGATCGCTCTAACTTGCGACTGCGGCATTCCAAAGGAATGAGCGACAATTCTCTGTACGCCTTTGAGCCAGCGGGTTGTATCGTGTAGCGTTAGTTCTTCACCATCCCAATTGGCGATCGTCGCCGACATCTCGATAGGATTGTGATGTTCGATGGGTGTGGTGTAGGTTTGTTCCAGCTTGATATCTGCTGTGGCTAACGCCTGTGCTACATCACCGCGATGTACCTGCAATTTTTCTCTGTCAAAAAACAGTTCTGGTTCTGATGCTTGTTCCTTTTCCTGTTCTATTTGAAAGTGCGGCGGTTGTTCTTCATAATTTACTCGCACAAGTTCAGCAGCATATTCCGCCTGTTCTAAAGTTTCGGCGACCACGATCGCTAAGTGTTGACCATAATAGTAAACAATGTCATCCTGTAACGGTTGCCGCCGTTCGCACGGTTTCTTCTCAGTAAGATCCTCTGGTAAAGGGTTGAGTTTAGGCGCATTTTTATGGGTAACAATAGCCAGCACACCGGGCGCTGTCTCAGCAGCAGTGGTGTCAATATCAATAACGCGACCATTGGCGATCGCACTCTGTACAATCACAGCATGGGTAAGATTTTCTAATTGCCATTCTGCTGTATAACGTGCTTCACCCGTAACTTTAATGCGGGCTTCACTGCGATCGATTGGTTTACCAACCACCTCGTTAACCATAATTAATCCCCTGCTATACTTGTGACTGTAGAGAGAGCCTGTACTAATGCCCCTTTCAACATTTCCACCTTAAAAGCGTTGTACTGGCTGGGTTTAGCTTGTTGCACCATTGCCTCGGCTGCTGTCCAAAACGTTGCCGTTTCTGCCCTAGCATTAACCAGCACTTCTTCCGCCTCATAAGCACGCCAAGGCTTTGTACCCACACCGCCCAACGCCACCCGCGCCGTGCGAATGACTCCATCATTAATATCGAGCGCTGCTGCTACAGATACCAATGCAAACTCATAGGAAGCTCGATCGCGCACCTTTAAGTAATGCGATCGCATTGTTGGGGAAATAGCAGGTAAATCAACCGCTGTAATTAACTCCCCATGTTCCAACACTGTTTCCAAGTGCGGTGTATCTCCTGGTAAAAGGTAAAACTCAGTAATCGGAAGACGACGTTTACCGTTTTCCCCCTGGGTATGAATGACAGCATCTAATGCAGCTAAAGCGACACACATATCTGAAGGATGTGTGGCGATACATCGATCGCTCGTCCCAAAAATCGCGTGGATGCGATTATAACCGGAAATAGCAGCACAACCGGAACCAGGTTCGCGCTTATTACAAGCAAAAGCCGGTTCATAAAAGTAATAACAGCGCGTCCTTTGCATGATGTTACCGCCAACTGTTGCCATATTTCGCAGTTGTGGTGAAGCACCAGATAGCAAAGCTGACGATAACATAGGATAGCGATCGCGAATTAAAGACGAGTAAGCAACATCACTATTCCGCGCCAGCGCCCCAATACGTACACCCCCATCAGGTAGAGCTTCTACTTTTGTTAGTGGCAGTAAGTTAATATCAACTAATTGCCTTGGTGCTTCCACACCCCCCTTCATCAAATCAAGCAAGTTAGTACCACCAGCAATAAACTTAGCTTGAGTTTCCCGTGCAACTGTGGCAATTGCCGCGTCTTCTTCGGAAGCTTGAATATAATCAAATGGCTGCATACCTTTTTCCTCTAAACTGTTTGTTTAAGGGCAGCAAATGAGTGACAATTCGGGTGTATTAAGTTGACAATTTTCTGCTTTTTGCTCCCGCACTTCCTGAATTGCAGCAATAATGTTGGGGTAAGCACCACAACGGCAAAGATTGCCACTCATTTGTTCTTTTACCTCAGTATCAGATTGGGCGTGTCCTTCTGCTAGCATTGCCACAGCAGAGCAGATTTGACCGGGAGTACAGTAGCCGCATTGTAAGGCATCGTGCTTGATAAAGGCTGCTTGTAAAGGATGTAGCTCATCACCTGTAGCCAGCCCTTCAATCGTCGTAACAGCTGCATTATTGTGCATCGCGGCTAATGTCAAACACGAATTGATTCGCCGCCCGTTAACGAGTACAGTACAGGCACCACACTGACCGCGATCGCAACCTTTCTTAGTACCTGTAAGACTGATATATTCTCGCAAGGCGTCGAGTAAAGTTACTCGTGCGTCGATCGTCAAACTATGTTCCACATTGTTAATTCGCAGTTTGATATTAATTTTGCTACCAAAGTTTTTGGCGGCTAAAGTGTGAGATTTGCTATCCATAATAACTTGATAAATGATTTGCTTAGTGTGGCTGCGCGATCGAGTGGCTAACCAAGCTAAAAATAGTTACGATATCGGATTTGTTGCCAAACCTGACTAAAATGCTAGCAATACCAACCTTTTAAGTCTTATTTGTAAGTAGAATCAATCACGCGTTCGCCAAAGGCGGCTCCTAAAGGAGCATCGCGGTATTCTTCTGCCCAAGATAAGCGAAAATATTGCTGGTATCATGCCCCCCAAGGTAGATGGCCAACTAGTACAGCACCAAACTCTTGCTTGGTTGTACGGTTAGATTGTTTGAACAACAGGGTAAAGTATTTAAAACTCATCAGAAGCCACGAACAGCAGAATTAACGGCCAATCAAAAAGCAGAAAACAAAGAGTTTTCCAGTGAGCGCATCTTTGTTGAACACGTAATTAGAATTGTCAAAATTTTCCAGATTGCACGCCAAAGATTTCCACTGGATTCTCGAGTTTACGAGGAGGTAATTCTTACCATTTGTGGATTGGTTAGACTGAGAATTGGTGCATGAATTTTGCCATCTTCACCAACTTCGTAAACATGAGGCAGGTTATGAATTAGCTATCAATATTTTTACACAGAGTTGCTATCAGTAACTATCTCCAAGACTGATTCGCACAAAGGAACTGCTTAACAGTCAACGCTATCCAAAGCTTGACTCAGAGCGGGTTGTAAATTTTCGGACGAGTCTATTGTAAACCGTTCATAAAACTTCACGGGATGTGTGGAAACCCTGTAGCTTTAGCTCAGGGAGGAAACATGACACGAGTCCCTTTAGGGACAGTTTAAAAAACTAGTGAAATCCATTACCGCCTTGGGGTTACTCACCACCGTGTAGTTTTGCAATCTACTTTCGTTCGGGCAGTTACGAACTGATACTTTTCACCCTGTACGCATAATGGTGTGCTCACTTGGAGCCTCCCAATCGGGGTGATGTGAGCCTAGACAAAGTTATCGGTCGGTACTTTCCGAGGAACACTGGCTTTAAACCTTTACACCTGGTTAATCCCTCGGTTTCAGAGTCACGGGACTGGCATCACGTATCCCGGAGTGAGAACTTTAACACTTGCCGATAACGTAGTACACGAGGTACTTAGTCGGGTAAGCTAGGCAACAAGGCAGAACGAGTCTGGTCGAAGCCCCCGGTCTTTAGCCGGGGGTTGCTTACACTGACGTAAATGATCTACCCAAGATTCTACTATAAATGTTTCTAGATAACGAGTCGGATCGACGGTGTCCTGAAAAATATCCCAACGAACAGCACCATCTCGCAGCCGCACCACTCGCAGAGCAGAAATTGCCTCCATGAATTTTTCCGCTTGAGCAGGGTCAATACAATATTCAATCGTAACTAAGACCAGACCTTCTTCTGGTTGCAATTCGATTGCCACCATCGGTTCTGCTCGCCGTAATGCAGGAGCTAAATCGAGTTTTCCAGATATCAAGCGGTAACGCCGTGCCGTTAGCGTTCCTGCCAGCAAGCCGATGGCAGCAGTAGATAAAGCAAGCGACGTTCCCCAATGTTCAGCCACAGCCCCCCAAACTATACTGCCGATTGCCGAGCCTCCCTGAAATACCATTTGGTATGTTCCTAAAGCCCGCGCCTGCACCCAAACCGGAACAGCAAGCTGCACGGTGATATTCAAGCTAGATGTCATACTTGTCCAGGCAATCCCAGCCGCTAGCAACGTTAGTAATACCAGAGGCACATTGTGGATGAATGCCAGAATCAATGTGGCAATCCCAAACACAACAGTTGCCGCGATCGCCGGTCCCACTGCCCGTGCAATGTTAAATCCAGCACTGTTTAACGCAATGGCAGCCATCAATTCAGAGCGCGGTACAAGTTCAGGCACAATTGCTTGCCAAGCCGGTCCATTCATTGCCGCTCCCAAGTTGAGGAGAAATGTGAGTACCAGCAGCGACCAAGGGTTAATATGACCTGTAAAAATTAATCCACTTAAGATAAGTGCGGCAACTAGCATCCAAACTTGCCAAAACAGCAGTAACCGACGACGATCGAAAATGTCTGCCGTAGCTCCAGCGGGTAGTCCTAATAGAAGCACCGGCAAGGTTGCTGCTGTTTGCATGAGTGCCACCAACAATGGGGAGGTGGTGAGAGAAGTCATCAGCCATGCTCCCGCTGTGTCCTCCATCCAGCCTCCAATATTGGAGACAATCGAGGCAATCCAGCGATCGCGGAACAAAGATTTACGGAGCGGACTCCAAGCGGAAGTTGTCATGTAATTAATTGATATTACTTCAACGTTCGGGGAGCGGGACCACGAGTAACATCCAGTCCTGACACACGTGGTAGGGTAATTGTTTTGCCTGTCTGTGCAGCTTGGTAAATCAACGCCATCAGTTTTTGGTCTTGCAAGCCTTCTTCACCGGGTGTATGGGGTTGCTTGTTCTGAATCACACAATCCGCCATATGATCGATTTCCAATGCGAACTGGTTCTTCTCGCTCATCCGCACTTCGCTCGCGTTTTCTGCCATGCTGTTGGTTGGTGATTTGCGCGAAATCATCATCCGCAAACCGCTATAGGAGAACGCTGGATCGAGTTGTCCCCAAGCATCAGAGCCGAAGACGCGAAACCGACGCGCTTCGTGAAAGCCGTAGCTGGTGGAGCAAATCGCTAGTACTCCACTGGGAAACCGCATCTGGAAGGTAACGCTTTCTTCCACCTCTTTAAACCGTGGATCGCCAGGAGTACTGAAGGTTTGGGCGCTAATTGTAATCGGTTCCTCTCCTGTCAAATAGCGAGTTGCATTCAGGCAATAAATTCCCACATCTGGTAAAGAACCACCTCCAGCTAACGCACGTTTCAATCGCCACTGATTTAAGTCACCGCCTTGATGTTGTCCGTTGTCTGCCTGAATCAACTTTACAGTTCCCAATTCTTTGTTGCGGATCGTTTGAATCATAGCGCGATGGTGGGGTTCATACTGGCAGCGATAGGCAATCATCAGCTTGCGATTGGCTTGTTTGCAAGCATCGATCATTTCCTGACACTCTTCGACGGTATTTGCCATTGGCTTCTCACACAGGATGTGTTTCCCTGCTTTGGCTCCCCGCACGGTGTATTCCGCGTGCATACTGTTAGGTAGTATAATATAGATTACATCAACATCTGGATTATTGCGGAGATTGTCGTAATTCTGATAGTTGTAAACGTTCTGCGGTTTGATGCCATACTGCTGGGCAACTTGTTTAGCTTTGGCAGCATCGCCACTAACTAGTGCAGTCGGCTTTGCTAGTTTGCATTCTGCAAACGCAGGCATGATTTCTTCTAATGCCAGTCTACCAAGTCCAACGATCGCAAACCCCAAACGGCGCTCTGGTGGCAATGCAGTTGGTGGTCCTCCAGTATCAACCTCGGTCTTTTCCGAGATGGGCGGGAACTCAATCTGAGGCGGCAGGGTGCCTCCGCGTGGGGTAACTGGTTGGCTTGGCTGTTGGGCAGTAACTGATTCACCCATACCACCGCTCGCGACGGCTGAAACGGCTCCTAATCCAGCAGTGGTGAGAATTTGACGACGAGAAAATTCTCCTTTAGATGATTCAGACATTGTGGTTCCTTCGGTGAGAAATGATTTAATTTTGACGCTGGAAGTGAGCGCGTGCTATTACTCTTTAAACATCTCTATTAAGTTGTTTTCCTTCATCTCTAGACATAAACTTGAGTAATAATAAATATAGATATTTCTGAACTTAGGATTGTGGTTGAATGGGAGTGCCTTCTCTGAGTTTGAGAATGCCAGCAGTCACGATAGTTTCTCCCGGTTGAAGCCCGTCCTTGACTTGATAATTCGTGCCTTGAATGTCACCAAGATGCACTAAACGCTGATGCACAATTAGCTGTGGTTTGCCGTTTACGGTCTTGTTTTCGGTGACAAACACAAAACTTTGTCCGCCAATGCGAGAAATTGCAACGGTAGGAATCAATATACCCGGTCGTCGATTCCAAATGACGCGAGCTTGAACGTATTGCCCATCGCGCAGTCGCCCTTGTGAATTCGCAAAGCGTGCCTTGCTCAAAATCGACTGCTGATTAGAACTCACCGTCGGAGAAATGGAGTTAATCGCGCCCGTACCAATCGATTGCTGCGTATTAGGATCGATCAACTGAACGGGCAATCCAATTCGCAGTTGCTGCAATCGATTTGAGGGTACAGAAAGATTGAGATCCAGCGAATCGTTTTGCGTCAGCGTGGTAATCGTTTGTCCGATGTTGACATAATCTCCCACTTTTACTGGAAAATAACCTACTACGCCAGTAATGGGTGCCACCACTCGTTTAAGATTGAGATTGACTTGCGCGGCTGCCGTGCTCGCTTGGGCTTCCCGTACATTTGCCTGTGCTTGCCGAACGGCTGCACCGGATGCAGCAACTTGTTTTTCTGCGGCTTGTAAATCCGCAAGCGCAGTTTGTAAATTATTGCTTGCAACATCTAACTGCTGTCTCGCCTGCGCTCCCTCGCCGACTAATTGTTGGGTGCGATTGAACTGTACCTTTTGAAGCTGAACATTTGCGGCTGCCCTAGTTCGCTGCGCCTCGCTTTGCTGAAGCTGTGCTCGAGCGGTCCCTAACGCCGCTTGGGCTGCACTAGATGCTGCGATCGAACTCGCGACATTTGCCTGTGTTTGATCCAAACTCAACGATGCAATGAGGGTTCCTTTCTGGACTCGCTGACCACTAGAGACGAGAATCGCTTCAATTCGACCCTGAATTTGCGGCTGTAGCGTGACTTTTTGTTGCGCTTCTAATGCTCCGACAAACTCGGAACTTTCTTCGAGCGTGCTAGTGTTAACTTTCTGAACTTTCACTGGCAATGCTGAGTTTCTAGCATTTGCCGTTGGAGCCGTCTGACTGGGGGTAGCCGAACGCTGAATCCCGAAACGAGAGAATATAGCTATCCCACCAATAGCCAGGACTATACCAAGCCCCAACCCAACCAATAGACCTTGCCGTCCTGAAAGCTTTCCAGGGGTAGAATTACTAATTTTAGGAGTCTCCATTCGCTCACCCTAATCTTGACCTATAACCAGAGGCGAGACTTGGTTCCAACCGCCAGAGAAAACAAACTTTTCTAGGGGCTTGCGGGTGCGTGGCGCTAACTCTCGTTGCACCAACCTTTCCGATAAGGTTTTTGGATCTCCTATATAACCTAGCGCGATCGCCGCTACAGGTTCATAACCCTCAGCAATGTTGTAGGCTTCTCTTGCTTTGGCTACATCAAATCCTGCCATCTGATGGATAAATAGCCCTAATGCAGTTGCTTGTATTGCCAAGTTGGCAACGGCTGCTCCAACATCATGAAAAGCGTGTCTGTTTTCCACTCCGTTCCGCTCAAAGTAAAGCTTTGCCACAGAAAGCATCAGGACTGGAGCATTTTTTGCCCACTCTTGATTTCCTTGAGCTAAACAATTTAATAAACGCTCAAACTCAGTTGGATTGTCTTTGGTAGCAATGATAAAGCTCCACGGTTGCTCGTTGAATGAAGATGCTGCCCAGCTTGCTGCCTCTAACACGCTGCATAATTTTTCTGTCTCAACCGCTTGGTCTGAGAAAGCCAAAGGACTCCAACGTTGCCGCAGCAAGTTCTCAACTGGATATTGGGTATCAGGTGTTTTACTACCAGAAGGATTTTGATGCTGCGGGGGTTGTAGTTCTTGTGCCTGAGTCATAAACCTGTTTCCTGCCGTGAATCTATATTCTTATTCGGTTGCTGTCAGCGATCTGCTCTAATATCGATGCGCTCGAAACTAAAGCCCTTCCATCTTCACTGTGAGTTTACTCTACAAAACACAAATCGTGAGATTCTCTTTCATTAGTAAGAAAGTTATATGTACATCAGGTGGATTATTGATAAAAAAAAGTGCGATCGAGACTACTAAAGTCAGCTAAATTCCCAAACCCGTTCTAATTTTTTGTACAATTACCTGGGGTGACTCGACAACGTCTATATATATAGCATCTGATGGCTCTTCAAGAGTCTCAAACTGGGTGCTGAGAAGCTTTTCACTCATGTAGTGATTTTGACGCTGATGCAATCGCTGTTGAATCAACTGATAAGACCCCTTGAGGTAAACTAGTTTGGTGCGTTCGCCTCCGACGGGGCTTCGCCCATCGCCATCCAATACAAGAAATTGGCGGTAGCTGTCTTTTAATGCGGAACAAGCCAACACTACATTTTTATTTTCTTGCAACCAGTGTTTAATAGCTATTTGCAAATCTTGCAACCAAGGTTTTCTATCAGCTTCGCTTAGGGGAATACCACGTCGCATTTTCTCCACATTCTCTAAGGAGTGGAAATCATCAGCATCACGGAATTCCCACTGTAAAGACTCTGCTAGCAGTTTTCCAATAGTGGTTTTGCCAACTCCTGAAACACCCATTATGATAATAATCATTGACTTGTCTATCGCGTTTACAAAAACTCTTTATAATACTATGTATATGCACACGTGTGCAAGAGAAAATTAAGTATAACAAATGAGCAAACGAAAAATTTCTATAGAAGATATTGCTCGCAGAGCAGGCGTTTCTCATTCTACAGTTTCACGCGCATTGCGAGACAACTCTCTCATTAGCCCCAAGGTGCGAGAGGAAATTAAGAAAATAGCGCGGGAAATGGATTATGTGCCTAATGCTGTTGCTCAAAGCCTGCAAAATAAACGCACGAATACCATCGGTGTAGTAGTCACTTCCATAGCAGACCCCTTTTTTGCTGAAGTTGTAGAGGGAATAGAACAAGTAGCCAGAACGGCAGGATTGAGCGTGTTGTTAAGTACTTCACACCGAGATTTTGAGCAGGAAATCGCAGCAATTGATAGTTTTCATCGCCGCCGAGTGGACGAGATCTTGGTAGCTGATTCGCGAATTAGCAAACACCACACACAGCAACTCACGCAAATTGCTATACCAATAGTGTTTCTGAATAGCCAGACCTAAGAGCAGCCCGAAATGTTTCACTTCGTAGAAATAGACGACTATTTAGGTGCTCGCTTGGCTATCGAACCAACAGCGCTTAGAAGCATATCGCATGGCTCTAAGTGAAGCTAGTCGATCGCCAAAGACTGATTGGGTTGTCATGAGTGATGAAGAATATGGTAGGACAAACGATGTTGCGATCGGTCAACAGCTGCTATCTAAACTATTCAATACTGGAGTTACTGGTATTTTTTGTTATAACGATATGGTAGCAGTTAATGCTTTGCTAGGCTGTCAGGAACGAGGTATTTCAGTACCGCAAGATTTAAGCCTAGTTGGATTCGATGGTATTGCACTGTCTCGTTACGTTACGCCACCACTGACGACAGTTTACCAACCAATGTTGGAACTCGGTCGCTCTGCCATGCAAATGTTACTTGATGTCTTACAAGAAAAAAGTGTGGAGAACCAAGTTTTATCCCCTTTTCTAGTAAAACGAGGTAGCAGTGCGGGAACAGTAAGCAGTAACCAGTGACCAAGCTAGAGCCAGTAGTGGCTGATGAAGGTGAGTTAATTATATATGCACCTCACATTACTGAGTTTAGCTATACACAGGTAAAATCTTGGTTGAAGTTGGCGAGCGCTTGCAATCTAGCGTATAATGGTATTTAACTTCAGTCTATCTCTCTGATACGTAAGTCCTTAGTTGTGTTTTGTATCCGTCCCGAACTATCACTTCCTACTAGTACTGAGCCAATATATTGATTGATTCATGAATTATCACAACATTATCACGCTCGAACCTGGAAAACGTAGTGGAAAACCCTGTATTCGGGGAATGCGAATTACCGTGTACGATATTTTAGAATACCTTGCAGGCGGTATGACAGAAGAAGAAATCTTGGAAGATTTTTCTGAACTAACTTCGGAAGACATTAAAGCTTGTCTTGCTTTTGCAGCCGATCGCGAGAAGAAGTTATTTGTGGCATCCCTGTGAAACTGCTTTTAGACGAAAATTTGTCGGATCGGATTGTTTCAAGGATTATAGATTTGTATCCTGATTCAGTCCATGTTAAAGCTGTAGGGCTAATCAACACAGATGACGCGGTCATCTGAGAGTACGCGAAAGCACGGAATTTCGTAATTGTTTCCAAAGACTCCGATTTCCATCAGCGCAGTCTTCTCTATGGTCATCCACCCAAATTTATTGATCTCCGTATTGGCAACAGTTCAACCTCCAAAATTATCCAAATCCTTCGAGATAACTTTGGCACCATAAGCCTGTTTGGAGATAACGAAGTGGAAAGTATTTTGCTGTTAGGATTAGGTAGAGAATGAGGAATAACAAAATATTCAAGCGCGTACTTCAGACAACCGTCGCACAACTAGCTCTTGTTAAAATTGTATCTTTGTAAGGAATTGAAGTGAAATAGAGTCCCGTAGAATGATATCCTGAGAAAAATTATCAAAGCAAATGTGTTTCTGCATCCAAATTTCTTGGGATGCTGTGTGAGGAGTCATGGTGCAACAATTGCCCCTGTTAACAAGCTGTTCTATCGCAGGAGCGATCGCCCTCCTATCAGTTCAGCCTGCATGGGCTGAAATGAACCAAGTCACTGATGTTACCGTCAATCCTGCTAAAGAAGGAATTGAGGTTATCTTGCAGACAACAAACCCCAAGTTGTCAAAAGTTGTGACTTCTACCTATGAAAAGACTTATATCGCTGAACTGACGAATACACAACTGCGTTTGGAGTCAGGAAAACCTTTCAATGTCAGCAATCCTGCTAATGGCATCGCTAGTGTCACCGTCACTTCCCTCAATCCCAATAGTGTACGCATTGTAGTGACTGGCATTGATAGTCCACCTGCCGTTAAGATAGAACAAAGTGATGGTAACTTGGTACTGACAGTCGCCGCACCATCACAAACATCTGCAAGTTCTGAAACGCAAGAACCCACGACAACAGAGGAACGAGAGCCAGATATTGAACTCACTGTTACCGCCGATCGACGCACAACTCCACTTAGGGAAACACCGGCGACGGTAGACATCAAAACACAAGAGGAACTGGAAAGGGAAGAACCAATTCCTCGAACTGTAGGCGAACAACTGCAAACTCTTCCAGGAATTGTTATTAACCGTTTGGGTTTATTGAGTGGTTCCGCTAACATTCGTGGATTGACAGGAGAACGGATTGGCGTACTAGTAGACGGGGAACGCTTACCTAATTTAGAATTTGGTCCAGATTTGGGAAGTGTCGATCCATTTCGAGTGGAACGTTTAGAAGTTCTTAAAGGTCCAGCGTCATCTATCTACGGTGCTGATGCGTTTGGAGGCGTTATTAATATAATTACTACAACTCCCAAAGCCGATGCGCCTTTTGGCGTCCGTGCTTTTGCGTTTGGCGGAGGCTTTGCTGAATATGGAGGAAATTTAGAAATTACCGGACCAAACTTTGTCATCGGAACTTCCCGGAAAGTGGCTGGTGATGCTAAAGATGGTGGTGGCGATTTAATTCCTCCCCAAGGAACTGAATACAAAGTCTTTGATATCTACGGAACTGGACGTATTGACTTGAGTACTCGCGATCGCTTAGAGTTGCGTTTCGATCGCTACCGTCAAGATAATGCTGACTTAAATGGATTTCCCTTTCCTCCTTTTATTGAAGCAAAAAACGTGTTTCGCGATCGAGAGCGCTATTCTCTGGCTTACGTCAATGAAGGAGTAGAAGGCGGAACCAATTTTAGTTTGCGCGGTTATTACCAAAAAAGTTTTCGCCGTTTTGAGAACACAACTCAAGTTTCCGTGGTTCTTTCGTACATAGCGTGCTAAATTTTAATTAAAATTTATAATTATGCTTTATTTGCAAGGCTTACAGACACTTCTAGTTTCAATTTTAGAAAAGAATACTGTTATAAAGGTAATAATGGCTGTAATACAATCCAGACAAGGATTTTAAGCTAATTTTCCTATAAAAATAGCACGCTAAGTACGCAAGAGCCGAAACTGGTCTTTTAGGACAAAACTTTTTTGGAGAATATGACGTCACTATTAAACGTGATGCAGTTTAGTTCAATTTTTACAAGGTCAAAAATCACTTGACTGCGCGCAGCGTTATTCCTGGCGTTCAGCTTCCCATTGTGCGTGCTGTTCTGGAGTCCATTGAATTTCGCTTAATATCCGTCCCTGTCTAGCTGTACGATTCGATTTAGTTTCTGTCATATTTCTTACTGGTAAGTAATATCTATTCTTTCATATTTATATTTTACTTGGCAGTTTACACGCTCCTGATACTCGAAAAAAGTAAAATCAGCATTGAGGGAAGGCATTCCCAGGTTCAGCCTGGGAATGGAGTCTAGTTTCCAAATGACCAGTTGAATCCTAAAGGCTTGGAGAGTGTCAGGTACACAATCCTAATGAACAGCCGCACCTACAGCAGAAGGTTGCAGAAGACTCAGCAAATGACCGTCAGGAGTACGCATTGCTGCTACTTTCCCGAAAGATGGTTCGCGGATGTTCCCTTCCAGTTTTGCTCCCAAGTTTTCTAAGTTACCTATGACTGTATGAATATCGTCAACGTTGAAGCTTAAAATTGGTGATGAACCGACTTCAGCATCCGACTCAGTACCGTGAAAAGCGATCGTTGTACCATTCGCATCGACCTCTCCCCAGCCGGGAGAAGAAATTTTTACCGGAAGCCCCAATCCTTCGCTAAAAAACTTCACTGCTGCAGGGACATCTTTAACCATTAACATGACATATTTGAATTGTGCTGTCATTATTGTTACCTACTAAAGTAAATGTAATACCGTTGCGGTACGAAGATGCTTCTAATTAGCCCGCGTAGGCGGGCTTTGTTTGTATAGCGGAGGCAGCGCGTTGCGGGGGTTCCCCCCGTTGAAGCGCCTGCCGTCCACATTTCTAATGTGAGGGTATTTTAAACGCAACCTCATATAAATTGGTATAACCACAATTAAAAGTTACCATTATTTAGAAACTCTAGAATACATTGGGCTATAATTTTTGGCTGTTCAATTTGGGGAGCGTGACCGCAATTCTTTATCTTTATTAATTGAGAATTTTTAATATCCTTGTGAAACTTTTCCGCGTCTTCAGGTGCTAGCATATCATCAGCTTCTCCCCATAAAATTAGCGTTTGTTTGTCAACTTGAACAATTCTATCGACCAAATCATCGTATCCACCAGTCTTGGCATAAGAAATCATAGCGTTATGCCAACCAGGCATTTCTTGATGTAGCATAGCACACTGAATAACCGCAAGCGTTTTCTTGTCTAAATTAGCAAAAGAACTACCCAAATTAAACGCCATAAGTTTGCGTTGACGCAGATATTCTACAGCTAAAAAATCTAACGGTGAGAATAAGTATTTGCTAAAAGCTGGAGCGGAAGTATAACCAATACTATTAATCAGGACTAGAGATTTCACAACTTGAGGATAAGTTAGGGTAAAGTCAATTGCAGTCGCTCCTCCCATTGATGCACCCACCAATATGACAGGTTGAGCGATCGCGGTTTTCCAAAAATGGTAAAGGTGTGTTTTGATAGCACTTGGACTATAGTTTATTTCTTTTTGCCGTTGCGTAAAGCCAAAGCCTAACAAATCTACTGCCCATGTTTCATTGTAAGGTGCAAGTAACGGGAAAAGAAGACGAAACTCTAAAATGGAACTGTCAAAACCATGCAATAGCAAAATTGGTGTTCCCGTGCTACCTTGATGAATGTATGTTGTAAGAATAGGTTGGTCACTTAAGGGAGTCGCGATCGCAATTCTTTCAATATTTTGAAGCAGAGCGAGCGCATCTGCATCTTGTATTAGCTCGACTTGAGATGGGAAAAAAGTGGGAAACATTTGAAGGAGCGGTCGCAGCTTGAATTATGCTTTAGTACCTAATAAATAAAGATTGATACGGTTTAATATACCTCATCGTGATTACCTATATCAACAAACACAGCTTTACCATCTTCTGTGAAGTAGAACAACACTCTTTCATCATATTCTATGCTAAAACTCCATAAGTCCTTGAGCTTACCTGACAATTTATGAGTTTTTAAGCTTGAATCGAAAGGAGCGATAGTAAACTGCTCTACTTTCTGCCAAAACCTTGCTTCTAAAGCTGTATTTCCCTTAATTCGTTTTTTAAAAGCGCGTCGAAAAGAAGAGCTAAAACTTATCACCATCACTCTTCTATTAATTGTTTCAGTTCATTAATATTGGAGGAAAACTGTAATTCTCCATTTTGCTCTTCTGCTTTGCTTCTCATGTAGTTATTGTATATTTCCTCCCGACGATCTTCCCTCAAATACTGTTCTAGTAGGAACTGAATTTCTTGTTTTTCTTCTATAGATAAACTTTTTATTGTCTCAACTAGATCGCTAAAACTCATAACCTGAATTCCCCTTAAACCTTTACCTAATTAATTTAGCATGGCGATCGCCTTAACTCAACTTCTAAAGAAGGCTGAAGTATAAAATCAGATTTTTTCATACTTCTACGTTTGTCTTTGTTGGGTTTCTTTTGAAGTGCAATGCGGCGTAAAATTCGTTTTGCTAATCTAGTTCCTTGTCCCGGTATGGGAGATGTTAATTGATTTTGAACCGTAGATGAACGCTGACGAACGCGGATATTTGTCTGCGTGCATCCGCGTTCATCTGCGGTTTTAATTTCACTAAGTCCATAAAGGAAGACTGGATCGATCGCTCCGTCCATTTCTGGTAAAGTGACTGTAGCTAAAGTTTCTGTAGGTGGAAGTCCTTCAGCGCTTTGTTGCCAAAGAGTTATTTCTCGATTGTTACAGGTGAGGGCGATGTGGTATGGTACATCTAGTTTTTGCAGCAAAGCAATGGTTTTTTGAGCGTCGCCTTCCAATGGTCCACCGTTAAGGCGAAACCACAATAAAGAAACTATGGCATTACAAATGCAGTGATTGTTGTGAAGAAAATGAGTTGCGATCGCATCAATGGTTTTTATTCCATCGGCAAAAAAGGGCAGAACATTGGCGTCTTTGGCTAATTCATTGAAGAGTTCTTGTCCTCCTGCTAAATTAGCGCTCATATTTGTACCACCGTAAAACAACACGGCTACAGTCGGTTTGTTTGGATTGAGGGGATGGGCGGTAATATAGTCTGTGTAGGAGGCGTAAAGTTGGCAAGATTTCCAGTTCCAGAATGTCACCATCTGTTTCTCTTACCTTTTGAAGTGCGGCAGATACATCCCCCAAAGGAGAGGTAAAGGAAATTAGCACGAGGCGAGGTACGGCAGAATGAAGCATTATCAGTCTCTCTCAATGACAGGCTAGTCTGTTGGAAACTCTGCAAAGCTTTTTATTATCGTACATTAGTTTCACGATCATTCATCAACTCCTAATCCCACTGACGAAGGGGTCATTCAAGTGACATTTTTAGGTAAAATCGATTTGTTAAGTTTGATATCGCAGTTTTAAGCGCCTGAAACTGCTCAATACAAACCTGTAATTTCCATAGCTACCCCAGTGGCTTTCAACTGAAATACGGTAAAGAGAGGACTAGACACAATGGCATTTGAACTTCCCCCGTTACCATATGACTACAAATCTCTAGAGCCACATATCTCGGCTCAGACTCTAGAGTTCCATCATGACAAGCACCATGCAAGTTACGTCACTAACCTTAACAATCTTGTCAAAGGTACAGACCTTGAAAACAAGACCCTAGAAGAAGTGATACTGGCTTCTGCTAAGGACTCATCTAAATCTGGTATTTTTAACAATGCCGCTCAAGTATGGAACCATACCTTCTACTGGAATGGCTTGAAGAAAAACAGTGGCGGTCCTACTGGGGAGTTAGCTGAAAAAATCAATGCTTCCTTTGGTAGTTTAGATGAATTCAAAAACCAGTTCAAACAAGCTGGTGCAACTCAGTTTGGTAGTGGATATGCTTGGTTGGTGCTGGATAAAGGTGAATTGAAGGTTATTAAAACACCTAATGCAGCCAATCCCATAACTGACGGTCAAACTCCTTTGTTAACAGCTGATGTTTGGGAACACGCTTATTATCTGGACTACCAAAACCGCCGTCCAGATTATTTGCAAACTTTCCTAGACAGCTTGATTAACTGGGATTTTGTTGCTGAACAGTACGCTAACGCCGCTAAGTACTAGATCGGTTACTAGTGGTTTACCACATTAATTCTGGTAAGTAAGTTTGCTTTGATCCCCCACTTCTTCAAGAAGTCGGGGATCTTGCAGCCCTTCACAATCAATGCGGTTAAGTACTAATCTCCCATAACTAAATTTCTCAAAAGCAACCATGCCAACTGGCATAGTTATTTAGTTACGTAGGTAGGGCTATGCCACACATTTAATATTGGCGAGCTTTCTTCCCTACCTACTTTCTCAAAAATGATATAAAGTTGTGAAACACATAGCTAATTTTAGTTGAAATGAGGTGTATGGATAGCATACAATTGGCTAAATACTTGGAACAAACTAATAGCATAACCAAGCCTTGGCTGTTAGTGCAGTTGCGATTGAAGAAACTTCAAGAGCGTAAAGACTCAATGTCAGAAGTTGACTATGTTCAAGAGTTGGAAGATATCCGCCAAGACTTGATGAATTTGGGCGAATGGTGGGTTGGTATTGAAGATGAAGTATTTTAATGGTTAGTAGTTGGTAGTTAGTAGCTAATAACAACTAACGACTCACAACTAACAACTCACAACTAACAATTATGGACTACAAAGAGGCGGGGGTTGACGTTGAGGCTGGTCGAGAATTTGTCAATCAAATTCGGAATTTAGTTCATAGTACTTTTAGACCAGAAGTGATTGGTGGATTGGGCGGTTTTAGTGGCTGTTTTCAACTACCGACTGGTTATCAGGAACCAGTTCTAGTTTCGGGAACTGATGGTGTGGGGACAAAGCTCAAAATCGCTCAATCTCTCAATCGTCATGACACTATAGGAATTGATTTGGTGGCAATGTGCGTCAATGATGTATTGACATGCGGTGCTGAACCTCTGTTTTTTTTAGATTACCTAGCAACGGGTCATTTGGAAAAAGAACAATTAACTGAGGTGGTTGCAGGTATAGCCTCTGGATGCAAGCAGGCGGGGTGCGCCTTACTTGGAGGAGAAACAGCAGAAATGCCTGGATTTTATCAAGTGGGTGAGTACGATCTGGCTGGTTTCTGTGTGGGAATTGTAGAGAAAAGTCAGATGCTTGATGGTTCTCAAGTACAAGTGGGAGATGTCGCTCTTGCTCTTGCAAGTGCTGGCGTACATAGCAATGGCTTTAGTTTGGTTAGGAAAATTATCGGCGACAAAGGATTTTCTTGGAGCGATCGCCCAGATATATTAGGAGGGCGATCGCTAGGAGAAATCTTCCTTACACCCACATACATTTATGTGAAATCTGTCCTGGCTGCGCGTAAAGCAGGGTTAGAAATCCATGGTATGGCACATATTACAGGTGGAGGGCTTCCTGAGAATTTACCTCGTTGCTTGGGTAAAGGTCAAGCAATTAAAATCGATCCTAATAGTTGGTCTGTCCCACCTATATTTCAGTGGCTAGCTGAAGAGGGATCTGTGAATTCACAAGCTATGTATAACACTTTCAACATGGGGATCGGGTTTGTACTGCTTATTCCTCCCAATAAAGTCGAGCAAGCCAAGGCACATTTTGCTTTACAAAATATTACAGCTACTATCATTGGAGAGATTGTAAGCGGATCTGGAGAAATATTGGGATTACCAATTTAAACAGTATAATTTATACACATTGTCAAAAAGGTTTTATTCGAGCGCTCGCGTTTTTTCCTAGCATTTATAAATAATTCCTATAGTCGTAGCTTGTCAATTTGACGGAGACAGGTTGCAACATTTCTTACTTTTCCTTATAAAACCAATCGAATATACGCATGACCGTTAGCCTTTGAATTTGCTAACGTAGTCTTAACATATTGAAAAAAATTGCCAAAGATACCCAGAAGTTCATTACCAGCACCTGCGTGCAGTGTTGGTGTATTCCGAGCTACTAGTATCATGTTTTTGTGTAAATAAATACCTATTTGAATAAGAGGTACCTATGACTGTAAAGGTTGCCGAGGTGTTCACCTCAAGCGAACAATTGAAGTATATATTTCAAAGCATAAATGCATCGAGTTGTCCGACGAGTTTCAACTTTCATATGCACACCGTCCATTCCGATGGTAAGTTGCAACCAAGTGCTTTGATGGAGCAAGCTATTACCATTGGGTTAAAAGGGCTTGCCATTACTGACCACCATAGTATAGCTGGTTATCAAGCAGCGCAAACTTGGTTGGAACAATGGAGATGGAATAATCCAGGTGCAAATGCGCCTCATCTATGGTCTGGTATAGAAATTAACGCTAATCTTCTAAATACAGATGTTCATATTCTGGGTTATGCTTTCGAGCCAGAACAAGCTAGTATCAAACCTTACATTCAAAGAAAAGTCACTACAGGGGAAAATTATCAAGCAGCTAATGTGATATCTGCTATCCACGAAGCAGGTGGACTGGCAGTTTTGGCTCACCCGGCTCGTTATCGGCGCTCGCACTTTGATTTAATTCCTGCAGCCGCAGCAGTTGGTATTGATGGCGTTGAATCTTTTTACGCTTACAACAATCCCAATCCGTGGAAACCTAGCGTTAGAGAGACAGAACAGGTACAACAGTTAGCCAGTGAATACCACTTATTTAACAGTTGTGGAACTGATACTCATGGCTTAAGCCTGCTACATCGCTTGTAATGATGATAGTCACTCTTACCAAAAAACTCCTGGTTATCTAAGCCAGGAAGTTTATATTATGCATTGCCGTTCCAAATAGTTTCCTTAATACTCACTTGTTTCGGTAGTACCTTGATTTTGTAAAAAGTATCAGCTACCTGTTTCTGTCTAACGCTTGTTTCATCAATCTTACAAAAATAAGTTATGCTTAGAATAATTGGTTTTATAGAAATCCATTAAACTATATAAAAAGAGTAAATTATGCACCAAGTTTATAGTGAAAGAAAGGAAGCAATCGCACGTATATCGGCGATTATTGAAAAATTGCTAGAAGGCGATCGCTTCTACAGAGAAAAATTAGATAAAGAGGCAATGATTCAACATTTAGCAAAATTTGTAGATAAATTTTCTCCTGAATACGTAAAAAGTATTCCAGATGATGAATTAACAAATAGAATTAACAAAATTTTAGTAATAGAGGCAGTTGCTGGAACATTAAATGACTTAACTCCAGAGAAAATCAAAATATATGATGAGGCAGTAAAAAGGACAGAGTAGACATAAGCTATTCTAGAAAATCTTGAGAAATAGACAATCAGAGGATAACGTTATGTACGATATTTATAGTTATAAAGATGAACTCATTAGTCGAATATCACCAATAGTGGACAAGTTATTTCAAAGTAATAGCTTGTATCAAGTCAAGTTAGATAAAGACGAGATGATTGAGATGTTAGTAAGTCTATTTAGCGAGTTTTCACCTGAAGAAATGAGGGCTATTCCGGAAAATCAGTTAATAGACAGAATTGATAGTATTGTAATAGTAGAAGCAGTTTCTGGTACTTTAAGTGATTTAACACCAGAGCAGCTTGAAATTTTTGATGCAGTGGTAGAAGGGAGAAAAAGAGGGTGAATTATCTCCTAGACACGAATATTGTCAGTTCTTTTTTAAAGAAAAAAGTAGTCATAGATAAAAAACTAGAGCAAGTTCGTCGCCTGGGTCAACAAGTTTTCATCAGTTGCATAACTTATTATGAAATAAGGCGAGGACTTGTATATATAAATGCAACTAGGCAGATAGCTGAATTTGAACAGTTCTGCAAACGGTATAAAGTTTTACTACTGGATGACATAAAAATTATTGAGAGGGCAATAAGGATTCATGTGGATTTACAAAGCAGAGGTCTTAGTTTGGAAGATGCTGATATATTAATAGCAGCAACGGCAATTACCCGTGGCTTAATTCTGGTTTCTCATGATTCTGATATGCAGAGAGTTCCAGGAATTACTTTAGAAGATTGGCTACAAACAGAATCATAAGTTTGAGCAGATTGACGATCGCACCCCTAAATCTTACAAAAGTAAGTTATGTTTAGGAGAATGGATTTTATCTGAATTCATTAAATTATAAAGGAGTAAATTATGCACGAAGTTTATAGTGAAAGAAATGTTGCCATTGTACGTATATCAATGATTATTGAGAAATTGATAGAAGATAAGAGTCTGTACAGAGAAAAGTTAGATAAAGAGGGCATGATTCAACATTTAGCAAAATTTGTAGATAAATTTTCTCCGGAATATGTAAAAAGTCTTCCAGATGATGAATTAATAAATATAATTGATAGTATTTTAGTAATAGAAGCAGTTGCTGGAACATTAAATGACTTAACTCCGGAGCAAGTAAAAATGTATGATGAGGCAGTAGAAGGGAGATAGTGAGTCATAATGGGTTATCTCCTGGATACAAATATATTAGTTGAAATTGTTACGAAGAATTTCAGCATAAATTCTACCAGCAATATTTC
>NZ_BAACAP010000124.1:0-27861 GCF_045865695.1 Scytonema hankhaensis NUACC26 | reverse complement strand
CTGGTAGACGCACCACACTCAAAATGTGGCGACCTTGCGGTCATAGGAGTTCGATTCTCCTCTTGCCCATTAAATCAGTGACAAGTGATTGTAAGTATTAACGATGATACCTAAGTCTTTACATTGGTAAGCAGCACCTACTAATACCGATGAGGGCATAAATTTTAAAAGTTCCTGATTTGCGATGAAAGCTTTGTACCTATATACAGTGGACGTCTGTTTTGATGCGTATTTCTTTCGAGAGCAGGGGGCTTTACTACTCTCTTGAGAATTTTGTCACTGTAGGAAACCATGCGCCATAAGTTTAAACACATCCGTACTTTTGCTTTGGGGTCACTGTGTACCTTGATTTGTGTGTTAATTGCGATCGCCTACCATCCTGCAAGAGTATCTGCAAGCTTCAGACCTCCTGGCGATGCTCGCGTTCTCAATGTCCGGGACTTTGGTGCTACTCCTAATGACAGCACCGACGATACCAAAGCAATTCAAAAAGCGATCGTAAAAGCAATTGATACTAAAAGCCGTTACGAGTCTCCTCAATTTGTTTTTATACCTAAAGGGACTTATCTAATCAGCGATACACTGTTAAGTAGGATCGAGAAAAAAGAATGGAGCGACGGCTGGCGTTCTGGCATGATTCTTATAGGAGAATCACGTCGCGATACAATTCTCAAGCTTAAAGATAAGCTTCCTGCTTTTTCCAATCCATCGCGACCACAACCTGTGATTATGACAGGCTCGGAAAGCGACGGGCATTCAAATCCCTCTGGTTCTGGCAATAGAGCATTTCGTCATTCTGTCTACCATCTTACTATTGACGTAGGAAAAGGAAATAAGGGTGCTGTGGGCATTGACTACTTGGCAAACAATCGAGGGGCGATTGAAGATGTTGCCATCAATTCTTCAAGCAATGAGGGGATTGCGGGCATTTCTATGCACCGTTTCGGACCTGGACCTGCGCTTATCAAAAACGTTTCAATTGTGGGATTTGATTATGGAATTACCATAGGGCACTACGAGTACCACATGACCTTGGAAAATATTTCGTTAAAAAAGCAGCGGATTGCTGGTATACATAATGAAAATAATACTCTTAGCATGAGGAAGCTTTCAAGTACTAATGAAGTACCTGCTGTATCTGTAAAAGGGTCTCTTGGATTTGTAGTTCTGACTGATTCTCAACTTATAGGAGAAAATAAAGCAAGAAAAAATGGTGTTGGTATACAGAGTAATGGAATACTGTTTTTAAAAAATGTGAGCATAAAAGACTATGCTACTCCAGTGTATGACAAGAACAACAATGAGAAAAGATTGAAGACAACTTATATTGGAGAATATACGTCTCGTCCGCCTGTCAACCTTGCGTCAAAACGTCAAGCTTCACTCAATCTTCCAGTCAAGGAAACTCCAACCTACGAAGCAAAAGATATTTCAGAATGGGCAAATGTTGAAGCTTTTGGAGCTTCAGCATCCAAGAAAGAAAATGACGATGCTGTAGGAATCCAGGCTGCTATTGACTCTGGAAAACCAGTTGTGTACTTACCAAATGGTGGTTATTCAGTTGGTTCTACTATTATCCTTCGTAAGAATTTAAAAAAACTTATAGGGATGCAATCATTTATCGATCGCCAAAGCGGTTTCAAAGGTTCTATCTTTAAACTCGAAGAGGGAGCTAGCCCGTTTGTAATTCTGGAACATCTTTACTTAAGAGGAGGAGGTATATCCCACTCTTCTAAAAGAGCACTTGTTATTCGTCATTGTGATTTTCCATCTTACACCAATACACCTAGAGGAACAGGCGATCTCTTTGTTGAAGATGTTATCGGAAAACTTTTAATTCTCAACCCTCAGAATGTTTGGGCGCGTCAACTTAACACCGAATTTCAAAACCCAGAACTTCGTAATATAAGAGGAAGAGTATGGGTTCTTGGTATGAAAACGGAAGGTCCTTATACAGTTCTTGAAGCTTCTAAAGGTAGTAAAACAGAGATTATTGGCGGAGTATTTCGCCCCAATCAAGACGTACCGGCAAATGTACCTGTGGTGGCAATTCGTGACTCTCAAGTGTCACTCGCCTATAGAATCGCAGGCTCGAGCGGTTCAAATAAATTTGATTACCCGCTTCATGTTAGAGAGGAGCAAGCAAAAACTGTCAGAGAATTGCCTTTCACAAAGCTCTCGTCAATGGGTATCGATCGAACTGTTCCTTTATATAACAGCACTCAGTAGTTATACTATTTTAGATTTTAGAGTTTGGATTGAGAAAGCTTTATCTAGACTTGATTCTAGCCAACTATCTATCACATTCTTTGTCAGTGGCATCAAGAAGTTAGTCGAGTTAACATGAGAATGCGATAGATAAAAGCTACGTAATTTAAGAGCATTGTGATTTTCTACTCGGATTTGACAGAAATATAAATCCTAGCTATAATTGCTCATGAAGAGTTTAAATGAAAAATTTAAACAATGTATTGTACGAATGCATTACTTTTTCAGGCAAATCTATTTCACTTTTTGTAGTTTCTCTAGGGTTTATAAATATGAGATTAAAGAGATGGGAGTCGCCACGGCGAGAAGGTCGAAATGATAAGGGTAGAGGTGGTTCAGCAAGACAGCGACAACTGAAAAAGCAACAGCAGATGCTTCGCAAAAAACTTAAGGAAGGTGGCTTAGATAAGGACAAACCAGATAACACCAAGAATAAGAAGAAGGGGGAAGAAAAATTAATCTTCCCTTTTTTTTTGATAAAAAAGCTCTGTCATATGCAGATAATACAAATACTTAGCTGGAGCGATTGGGTTATTTTTTGAAAAAAGTATATTAGGCGACAGTTATTTCTTGAAGAGTTAATCGCTCAAATTAAAAATATTTCTCTTCCAAAACTTTATTTATACTTTTTATATTTTTGGGTATTTAATTCATATCATGAAATTCATATAAAGTAAATGTAAAGTAAATGTAAATTCAAGGAAAAAAATGCTAAATTGACATTTTTTTAGGATAAGTTATTATACAGGCTTAAACAAAATAAATAATACCAGGGAAGTTAGAAATTTACTTAACAAGCTACTGCATCTCCATGTGTTAACTTCAAACCTTGCTCTAACTCTTGAAGGTAGTCAAAAGTAAAATCGCTCGTTATCTTCAATCGTAGAGAAGGTCTATTCAATGTTGATATTGTGTTGGACACAAGGAGTGAGTTATGGTAGGAGGAGCTTTTCTCCCTACTCAAAAGGTACTAGATTTTCCTATTACTGCCCTACGCTTTAATGACCAGATACAAGCAATATTGAGATGGGCTAAAGCTGGCGAGAGCAAAACGGTATGTGTAGCCAATGTCCATATGCTAATGGAGGCTTATTGGAATCCAGATTTTGGCACTGTACTGAAGAATGCAGATTTGGTGACTCCTGATGGTATGCCTCTAGTGTGGATGATGAAGCTTTTGGGGGCGTGTCATCAAGACCGTGTTGCGGGGATGGACATATTGTTAGGTGTGTGCGCTCTGGCTCAAAATCTGAACGTCAGTGTTTTCTTTGTAGGCTCTCATACAGAGATTCTATCTCCCATGAGAAAAAAATTGGAGACAGAATTTTCCAACTTGAAAATTGCAGCAATGGAGCCTTTGCCTTTTCGTCCCATGACTCCTGCAGAAGATGAAGCGTTGATTCAAAAGATTAATTCTAGTGGTGCAGGAATAGTGTTTGTATCTTTGGGTTGTCCAAAGCAAGAGAATTGGATGGCTCAGCATAAAGATAGAATCAAAGCGGTGATGATTGGTTTGGGTGGTGCTTTTCCCGTCTATGCAGGGCTTCATAAAAGAGCACCTCGTATGGTGAGAGATTTAGGTTTTGAATGGCTCTATCGGTGCATACAAGAACCTCGTCGTCTTTGGGGGCGCTATACGAAGACAATTCCACCGTTTGTATGGTTGGCTCTTAAGCAATTGTTGGCATCACCCTCTGTTATTAGTACGCCATTCCGTATTCGCGAACGGTACTTGGGTTGGAAGACAGTAGATTAGTAGATTGGTGACAAGCCTGATTCAGGGGCTTCAAGCCCCAATTTAAAAGAGTCAAATGATTGGGCTAAAACGAGCATACAATTATTACTCCATTACTGCTAGTACAGCTTTGCGGAAGTCAAAAATCAAAAAGCTTTTAATTCAAGCTTTTGGGCGTCTCGGTGAATTTTTTAATAAAAACATCCTGAACATCAGGAAAATCTCTTGAAAGGACATGGGGGCATATCCTTTGAGCAAATACCAAAATATCCGTTATTAGGGGAGCATTTAACTATGGGCTGTTAACTAACAAGTTCATCTGAATTTGAAGATTAAGAAAATTATATTTAATTCAATCAGTATTTGCCTTCTTCAGCTAGAGGAGCAATTCCCTTATAACTTCATACCCGTTTTGCATAAGAGATTTGAACCCTGTTTTATCAGTCATCATTTTAATCCATGAGAAACCTTGAGAAAGCTTTGCAAGTATCGAGTGGGATAAGAGAATTAGCTCTTAAGGCAATGAAAGAGCTTCCTACTTCTCATCCTGCTTATCACGCCGCAAGAGAGCGAGCAAAACGTCCTGTTGATTACATGAGATATGCTGAATTTGATTCAATTCTGAGAAATCTTGAGATTACCCCTCAAATGACAATTCTTGATGTTAGTAGTCCTCAATGGTTTTCTCTATATCTTGCCGATAAACATCCCGAAGCAGAATTTTATTACATTAACATAATCGATAGCGAAATCGAGCCTTACAAGGAAATAGCAAATTGTCTTGACATCAAGAATTTGAAGTACCAAAAACAGGATATTCGCAAACTGAAATTTCAGGATAACACATTTCATAAAGTTATTAGTATCTCTGTTATTGAACATATATATCCTGAAGAGGATGGAGATTTGAAAGCTTTAAATGAAATCAAACGTGTATTGAAACCTGAGAGCGACTTCTTGTTAACTATCCCCTATAAAGCTCAAAAAAATATTGTTTATATGGATGGTGCAGTATACGAAAGAAGTGAGAAAAACAGAAACTTTTTTGCTCGAGAATATGATAAAGAGATGTTTGATAACTTGATTGAGCGTAGTGGATTAGCTCTAAAAGATTCTTGGTATATTTGTGAAAAAAAGGGTATCTTTTCAGTAGACTATTATGAATGGGGTTCCGGAAAAAATAGTTGGTTGGCGAAATATTTCATTAAAGGAAGAAGACGGCTCGAACAGGTACTTGATAAATCATTAGATGAGATGCTCACAAAACAATATCTTACAGTTTCACGAGAAATCACTACCCGTGTAGTCAATATTTCAGCAGTACTTAAAAAAGTCAATAAACCAAAAAGTTTTTCATAACGGCGATTGCCTCCGGCACGCTTCGCGAACGCCAATATTAAATACGTAAGCTTGAGTGCTATGAGATTCGTACTTGATTTTTACTACGTATACTACGAACCAAACCTTCGGTAAGCTTTTAGCTCATTGAGTTTTTCAAAAATCAAATACTAGTCCTATAGTGGACTACCAGGCAGAAAAAAAGTTATAAGCTGCAATACAGTGAGATTTAGAACCTAACTTTACAAAAGCTTTACAGAAATTCCTTAATCATCTTTTCAAATTCATCCTGATTTTTCTGGAAGTGCCAGAAGAATTCAGTAGTAACACGGAAATAATCGGTTACTCAAACACCAGCAAAAAAGCATTTCTACAATTTTGGATGAGCCAATCATGATTAGTGTTATTACCCCAGTTTACAACGGTGAAAAATTCATTGAGTCTTGTATCAAAGTTGTAATTGACCAGAATTGCCCAGATGTAGAACACATTATCGTAGATGGTGACTCAAAAGACAGTACGGTAGAAATTATCAAACAGTATGCAGAGAAGTATCCTCACATTCGCTGGATTTCTGAGAAAGACAAGGGTCAGTCAGATGCAATGAATAAGGGAATTGCAATGGCGCGAGGACAAGTTATATCGTTTTTAAATGTTGATGACTATTATGAGCCAAAGGCATTAAACCGTGTGTTAGATCTGTTTAAAAATTTGCCAGAGCCTAGTTTGCTTGTTGGGAACTGTAATATATGGGACGATGAAGAAAAGCTTTTGTATACAAATAAGCCAAAAAACTTAAAAATTGTACATTTGTTGTCTTGTAGAAATCCTCCACCTTTTCCTTTAAATCCATCAGCATACTTTTACCATAAGTCTTTACATCAAAAAATTGGGCTTTACAAAGTTGACGATCATTACATGATGGATATTGATTTTATATGCAAAGCAGTACAAGCTGCAACAGTTAGATATGTAGATGAAACTTGGGGAAATCATCGTCATATCGAGGGTACAAAGACTATCTCTCTTGTGAAGAGCGGTCAGCACTATCATTATTTATCTTCTCTTTTAGAAGAACATAAAAAACAACTTTCTTTGTTTCAGCAATATCAAATAGTTATTCTCAGGAAATTTTATAAAAGTTTAAATCGAGTAAAAAAATACTTACTTAAAATCAACCATGATTTTAAAAAACCACAAGATTTGGTACAAAAAATATAACTTATGTAAACTAAATTTTTTCCAGCTTATGTATTTTCTTGAATTCAACTGATTGGCAAAGTTATTCTTGGATTTTAAAAGCAGTAACCAATGGTAGTAAAATCATTCAATAATAAAAAATTATTAAAATTAGGCGAATTAGACACACAATATCAAACAAAAATTCAACTGATTAGCAGACAAATTCCAGTCGAAAATAGAGATGGCAATGCTACTTACATTCTAGATTTTCTACGCTACTTGCACCAGGCAGGTTACAAAATCGAGTATACATTTCTGACTTCGTCACCCAACGGAAGAATTCCCTGGTATATCATTCCATCGACAATAGCAGCACTTGCCAATGTGTCAGTTAGGGATAACTTACGCATTGGTCGCCTTCTGCTTAAATTTAAGTTATTAGACTGGCTGATACCATTTATATGGTTGACTTATATGTGGTTGCCAGAAAGTTTGAAAAATATTTACCGTTCTGGCAAAGACAAACAACAAAAAACGACGTACAGTCCTCAAAGTTGGGATAGGCTAGCAACGGCAGAGGAAGTCACTTTTGCAAGTTCACGCTTTGCTAAATTCAAGCCTGATGTTGTCATTGCTAATTACGCTTTTGTAGGTAATGTTTTAGAATCTCCTGCGCTCAATAAAACAGTTTTAAAAGCTATACTTACCCACGACGTCCGTCATCAAAGAACTGCTCATTTCAAGAATTTGGGGGTGAGTGCTCGTGAGTCAGATTGGAGTCGGGAGAAAGAAACTATACAATTACGCAAAGCGCAGGTACTGCTAGCTATTCAAGAAGAAGATGTAAGAGTCTTTCAAGAAATGGTACCAGAGTGCGAAGTAATTAATATGCCGATGTCAGCAGTATATCATACCCATATTGCCAAGCAAGTACCTGGACGTTGTTTATTTGTCGGTAGTTCTGCAGATCACAACATTTACGGTTTGCAGTGGTTTCTTAAAAATGTATGGCCGATTGTTTTACGGTCAGTTCCCCATTGTAGCCTTCATGTTTGCGGTACTGTATGCAATGGAATTGAAAAAACTTTTCCGAATGTTCGCTTTCTGGGTCGTGTAGACGATTTACAATCCGAGTATAGTAGTACAGAAGTCTGTTTAGTTCCTCTAATCGTTGGTAGCGGTTTGAAAATCAAGCTTGTAGAAGCTTTATCACAGGGTCGTGCTTGTGTCTCAACAAGTGTCGGTATTCAGGGACTGAGTGAGATTGCAGGTAGTGCTGTTCTAGTAGCGGACACTACTGAAGATTTTGCAGCAGCTATACATATGCTGTTGACGAATTCAGAAAAACGCCAATATATGGAAGAACAAGCCCACAAATATGTAACAGAAAAACTTTCCCCAAAAGCTGCATATCA
Source organism: Scytonema hankhaensis NUACC26 (assembly GCF_045865695.1). Taxonomy (NCBI): domain Bacteria; kingdom Bacillati; phylum Cyanobacteriota; class Cyanophyceae; order Nostocales; family Scytonemataceae; genus Scytonema; species Scytonema hankhaensis. The sequence goes on along the minus strand of NZ_BAACAP010000124.1, from coordinate 19,923 downwards.
ACCATTTGTAGACAGAATCGAGCAGCACTTACAGCAAGTTGTCGGCAGAACCACAATCGCTAGATAACAAACTCAGCAGTAGCGGAGTCTTGACCTCCAACTTAAAGTCAAACAATAAGGAGAAATCAGATGAAATTTGATTGGCTGATTATAGGTGCTGGGTATTCTGCTTGTGTAATAGCTGAGCGTGTTGCGGCGGATCTCGGACAAAGAGTACTGATTGTAGAAAAACGCGACCACATTGGTGGCAATGCTTACGATTACTACAACGAGTATGGCATCTTAGTTCATAAATACGGACCCCACATCTTTCACACCAAGTCCAAAAAAGTTTGGGATTATCTCTCTCAATTTACTGAGTGGAGACACTACTATCACCACGTGCTGGGAGTGGTAGAAGGAAAGAAAGTGCCAATTCCTTTTAATCTCAATTCTCTCTATGCCCTTTTTCCTCCAAAATATGCAGAGAAGCTTGAGAATTTACTTCTAGAGCACTTTGGTTTTGGGGTCAAGGTACCTATTTTGAAATTGCGTGAAAGTTCCTGCGGTGACTTAGAGTTTCTGGCTAACTACATCTATGACAATGTCTTTCTCCGCTACACTATGAAGCAGTGGGGTGTGAAACCAGAGGAACTAGATCGGGGAGTTACCGGGCGTGTTCCAGTCTACATTAGTCGGGATAACCGTTACTTCCAAGACCCCTACCAAGCTATGCCCAAGCTTGGCTACACAGAAATGTTCCGCAAAATGCTGGCTCACTCCAACATTAAAGTACTGCTGAATACAGATTACCGCGAAATTATCAACGACTTTCAGTTTAATCGGATACTTTGCACTGGTCCGATTGATACCTTTTTTGATTATATGTATGGCGAACTGCCCTATCGGAGTCTGCGCTTTGAGTTTGAAACTTTAGATCGAGAGCATTATCAAGAGGTTGGTACAGTCAACTACCCCAATGACTACGACATCACCCGTATCACCGAACAGAAATATTTATCAGGCCAAACCTCACCCAAAACGACTTTAGTGATGGAATATCCTCAAGCTTATGTACCGGGGAAAAACGATCCATATTACCCCATTCTCAATGAGGAGAACCGCGAGCGTCTAGAGCTTTATCTCAAAGAAGTAGAGAAACTCAACGGTACAGTACTATTTGCAGGAAGACTTGCAGATTACAAGTACTACGACATGGATCAAGCAGTAGTTCGAGCACTTGGTCTGTTTGATAAAGAGATAGCTACTCCCTTTGGGCTCTAAAATTACCGATAAAAGCGTAGGGTGGGCACTGCCCACCAACGGCTAATGGTGGGCAATGCCCACCCTACATGTTTAGGTAATCGAATGGCGGTTCGGGAGTAATACTACAATGTTGGAATGACAAATAATATCTGAAGAAAAAAGGTAATAGCCTTCTATAGCAGTTTTCACTTGAATGAAGTACAGATTTATCTACGTTCGTCTGCGTCGAGGGTGCGGTTCCATAACTTTTTTATGTATTGTACCCAATGGAAAATCGCTATACTTATGAGTAAGGCTCTATTGAATCTTGATACTGCATCTACCAAATAAAAAGCAGATATTTAGTAAAATGGGGTGTGAAATCATGATTGAAAAAATATTTACAAAAATTCAAAAGCTTGCTTTCAATACATACGTATATTTTCTCAAGAAAAGAGCAAGTTATGGTCAGTTACCCATCCAGCTTGTGAACTATGAAAAACTTTACGACAAAAAAACAGGTGGTTGGTATAATTTTTATACAAAAGGTCCATCATTTGGAAGTGTAGAGTTGGAAGTAGGAAGGTTTTATTATGCATTTGTTCAAATGCTTCAGCCGAAGATGGTATTAGAAACAGGTGTATTCAATGGTTATTCTACAGCTTGTATTGCAGCAGCTTTAAAAGATTTAAATAATGGGGGTCATATCTTTGGCATAGACCCTGCTCATATACATCACTTATGGGAAAAAACAGATTTAAAATCTTTGATTACATGGATTCCAACACTTTCTCAGGAAGCCGTATCTTTCATCGAAGGAAAAATTTTTGATCTATTGGTTCTGGATTCTGACCATAGCTATAAAACAATTATGTGGGAATTAATTCATTTTGAAAAGTATTTGAAAGTAGGTGGTCATATACTTATGCATGATAGCTTATACTTTGATGGTGTAGGCGCTGCTGTAAAGCAACTTTATAGAAATCCAAGATTTGAAGTTATTACTCTTAATTCCCCAAGAACACACGGGAATGATACTAGATGTCCTGGAGTTACTATTGTTAGAAAAATAGCTGAAGGTCATCCAGCATTAGAGTATGAGCAAGAATTTGATGATTGGGTAATAGGTGATGCTAGCACTACCCCTTATTTAAGGGACATCCAGCATACCACTATTTCAACTAATTAAAATGAACATGAGTACTGCATCTACCAAATAAACATAGAAGATGTCAACAGCGAGCAGGAGCCAGATGAACGTAGTCAGCAGAATTCAATTTCCTCGTACACCTGAAACCTCTGAGTTGTACATAAAATGCAATAACGCTGCATCCATAAATTTGAATGCAGAGAAAGTAGAAGTAGCCTTAACAAAAAATGGTGTTTTGTCCTTAAACACCTACTTTAATTCATTCTATGAAACATTCTACGCTAAATACACAGAGCTTTACTCTCTGTATTACTTATTAAAACTTGAAGGTGATATTCAAGTTTCTCTCTATAGAGAATTTTATGATAGAGAAAATAGGGAACTTATTCACACAGAAAACTTTGAGAACTGCCAACCATCCGAGCCTGTAAAAACCTCAATACCAGATTCTTGGCGTGATAAGAATGCTGGGAGAATATATCTGGAGATAACTTGCTTAAGTGACCGTGGTGCATTCGTAGGAGGATTGATTGCAACCGACCAACCTAAGACTAGAGAAGTATCTTTGGGTATTGTAACTTGTACATTCAAGAAAGAAGCTTATGTTAAAAATACAATAAACACTATTTTACAAGATAATTGTTTGCAAAACAAAAATTTTCAAATATATATAGTTGATAATGGAAAAACCCTAAATCAAGCTGAATTTAAAACATCCAAAGTTAAATTAATTCCTAATAGAAATTTAGGAGGAGCGGGCGGATTTACTCGAGGTCTAATTCAAGCTTTGCAGGAGGGTATCCACACACATTTCCTATTTATGGATGATGATATAGAGCTAAAAAGTGAATCAATCTACAAACTTTTCTCTTTGTACGAGTATGCCAACCAAGACTTTGCAATATCTGGCAGTATGCTGGATTTATATAAAAAACATATACTTTATGAAGCGGGAGCATTATATTCTAAATTCTTATACCCTGATGGAAATTACGGATATAATCCATTCACAGTTGTTGCCTTGAAAAAAAAGCTTAACCTAAATAATTCCTCTGTTAATAATTGTTTCTTATTGGAAGAGCGCCCAGACTATGGAGCATTTTGGTTTTTCTCATTTTCAAAGAAAGTTGTTGAAGAGATAGGTCTACCAATGCCTTTCTTTATAAGAGGAGATGACATAGAGTTTGGTTTAAGAATCACAGAACGTATTGGTAGATCGATAGTAGCTTTTCCAAGTATAGCTGTTTGGCATGAACCTTTCTATGCTAAAAATCCTATCTGGATCAATTATTATACCTATCGAAATCATTTGGTAACACATTCTATCCGTGGGTCGTTAAAATATCTAGATGCAGTAAAATTTTTAACAAAAATATTGCTTTATAAAATATTTATATTTGATTATAATTCTGCGGAAATGATGCTTAGGGGTTTCGAGGACTATATGAAAGGACCTCTGGTGATTAAAACCGAAGATCCAGAAACGCTACATACTAAGGTTTTAGAATTGAGTAAACATTACAAAACCCAAAGCGTAGAAGCTAATTATACGGCTAAATGCGCTCTTAAAAGAGACTCGGTTGTTAGAAAAAACAAGGAATCTACTTTCAAGAAAATTGTATATCTACTAACTCTCAATGGTCATTTACTTCCAAATTTCTTGCTTAGTAAGGATAGTGTGTTTTATTGGATCGGTTCCGATTATGAGGACTGGTGGTTTAAGGTATTTACAAAAAAGCGTGTTTTCATTTTTAGGGAAGGCAATAATTCTGTTGATTACAATGAGATGAGCAGAACTGTGGGTCTTGGAATCTTGATGAAATGGTTTCAGCTTGTTATTACAAGCGCGATTAGGTGGTCATCAGTTAGTGCTGAGTGGAGAAATGCTTTCGGCTATTTCACCTCGATTGAGTTTTGGAAAGAATATCTCAAGCTAAAAGAGGAAACTTAACAACTCACACGCAGGTCAATGGAAAATTAAAGTCTAAGGAGCAGACAATGCAAAAACTGCAAACAGAAAAGCTACAACCCATTCAACTGTCCCCGCTTCCAGATAATCCATTGGTTTCGGTATTAGTTCCAAACTACAACTACGCCAAGTACATTGGTGAGGCTTTGGACAGTGTCTTGCGCCAAACTTACCCGTATTTTGAAGTCCTAGTTTGCGATGACGGGTCTGCCGATAATTCTTGTGAGATTATCGAAACTTATGTTCGGAAAGACGTCAGAATTAAGCTGATCCGCAAGCAAAACGGAGGAGTTGCTACTGCTCTAAATCAGGCATATCGAGAAAGTAAAGGAGAAATCATTTGCTTACTAGATGCAGATGATGTTTGGATGGAGAACAAACTGCAAAAGGTTCTAGAGGTGTTTAGATCTTACCTTGAATGTGGCTTTGCTATTCATAATGTGATTCAGATTGATGGTCAGGGCAATCTTCTCAAATCGACCCCCCATTACCATAGGTTAACTACAGGCTGGATGGCACCATTTGCACTTGAAAATGGTGGATTTGTTTACTATTTGCCTGCAGCTTCTGCACTGAGTGTGCGACGTGAAGTAGCAAACTTAATATTTCCTCTTAATGAGACGTTTAGAAGCAATGCAGACAGTCTCTTCTCCCGTCTTGCCCCGTTAATAACGGTAATTAGGGCGGTACCAGAAGTGCTAAGTCAGTTCCGTTTTCATGGAGCCAATACAACAAGTTTAGTGAACGTGACCGCAGAGCGATTGGAGCGGGAAGAAGTTGTTTTTGAACGCTTACACCAAGAGCAAAAACGGTTTTTAAGAGATGTTTATGGTACATCAATTGCAGAAAAACTCACGGATTTGAAGTTCAGCGTGTTATTTTGTAACGCTCGCTACTTAGCTGCTCGTCTCAAAGGCAAACCCAAAAAGGAGAGCAGAGAAGTTTATCAACAGCTTGTGACTCACCCACGGTTTCATGATTACTTCGGAGACTCCTTGCTTCAAAAGTGGTTAGTGCAATGGGGTGAGTATTTACCAAACGCGCTTTTTACAGCTTTTTTTGACCAAGTGTATGGGTCTGGTTCACTTAAACGCTTAGCAAAATGGTTGTTTAAACGCAAACTGACTGTAAGTTCTATACATGGGTAATACTATATCATTGCTAGCCGTAATATTCCGGAGCGGTTCCCGACTTCGTGTAAAACAATATTACTGGGTGCAACGATTTTTGTAGTGAATTCCGATCTTGACACACCCAATGTCCTTTTCATAAAAAGGAGTCTATCAAATGCTGAAACTCAATCTTGGTTGTGGTTCCCATACTCCAAGTGGCTGGGTAAACGTAGATTATGCACTCGGTGCTTGGATAGCAAAGCTACCTGTTTTTTCTCTAATCAATAAAATTTTCAAGATTATTAACATTGACTGGTCAGATGAAATTTTCATGCATGACCTGAGAAAGAAATTTCCTTGGGAAGATAATTCAGTCGATGTCGTTTATAGTTCTCATACTCTAGAACATCTATCCAGAACTGAAGGACAGCATTTTCTTAGAGAATGCTACCGTGTTTTAAAGCCCAATGGTGTGATTCGGATTGTAGTTCCAGATTTAAACGCGATTATTAATAAGTATACGCAGGGTGCGATCGCAGCTGATGAAGTGCTCGAGCAACTTTATGTCAGCTACGAGTCTCCTAAAGATGGAGTGTTGAAGCAGAAACTGGCACCATTTATTCGATTCCCTCATAAATGTATGTATGACACTCCAACCTTATTACAGATCGTGTCTGACATTGGCTTTGAGGTTGCTAGCAAGCAGGGTTTTGAAAGTGAGATTGAAGATGTAAGGGCGATCGAACAATTGAGTCGAACTATTGAAGCTGTCATTGTTGAAGGGAAAAAAACACCAGCCAACACTTACAAGCTAAAGGAATTTACGCAGTCTAATTCTTTAGTAAGTTAGAGTTTATTAAACACGACTGCTCTATCTTTATAATTTTAAATTTGTAGCAAAGAAATTATCACAGATGACTTCAACAAAATCAACCCTTGACTACAGACGTTTGAAGATGTTATGCAAGATAAATTTCGCTTAGGTGTCGTATTTACTCATCCGACTCAGCACCACGCGCCTTTATGGCGAAAACTCAACGAACAACCAGGAGTTTCAGTATCAGTTTTCTACCTCTGTAATCAGAACCAAGTGGGAGGTGACAAACAACTGGGAAGCTCCGAACCTTGGGACGTGGATCTGGTTAGTGGCTATCAGTACGAGTATCTAAAAACCCTGACAGGAAAAACTGCTTCAAAAGCAGAAAAAAAACTATTAAATCCAGGATTATTCAATCGTCTAACACCACAAAACTTTGATGCAATTTTTCTACCCAGTTTTTATACATACTCTTACCGCTTAACCGTTCTTCTGTGTAAGTTGCGCGGGATTCCTGTGATTATGCAGAACGACGCAACTATCATTACAGATGCTCATTACAAGCGATCGCGACAAGTAATACTATCTGTACTTTATCCGTGGATGTTTGGGTTGGCAGATTACTGGATTTCTAGTGGCGACCATAACGAGATTTATCTACGGCATTATGGAATTCCGATGGAAAAAATGGTACGTGGTTGCTACCCCGTTGATAGAGATAGGTTTGACAAGACGATCTCGCAGCATCAGCAGGAAATTCAGCAAATCCGCCAACAACTTTGCTGGAATGGCGATACCGTGCTCTATGGCTTTACAGGTAAATACATTGAGCGAAAAAATCCATTTGAGTTTATAGAGGCGATCGCCAAAGCTCATCAAACAGATCCTCGGAGCAGAGGAATCATGATTGGCGGTGGAGTCTTGGAACCCGAAATCAATCAACGCCTCGCCGCCATGAATGGAGAAGTCCTAAATTTGGGCTTTGTCAACCAGAGCAAACTCCCGCTCTATTATGCAGCGATGGATGTTTTTGTTTCAACATCCCGCAGCGATCCACATCCACTTGTCATTTCTGAAGCCATGGCAGCAGGTTGTCCGGCGATTCTTAGCGATCGCTGTGGTAACTGGGGCTATAGCGATACCGTTCAACACCGTTACAATGGACTGGTCTATTCCTGCGGCAATGTTAATGCCTTAGTTGAAGCCATTCTCGCCTTGACTAAGACTGATACACGCAACGCGTACAGTCAACACGCTAAAGAAGTCTTTTCTAAACAAGACCTAAACTGCGAGTTGAACGCATTCTTGGAAATTATTGACAAGATAAAAAGCAAGGCGCGAAAAGCCACGGTTGACTTACAGCAGACGTTACCTCAAACGTCATCAAGCACAATGCCCGTGAAATCACCTTAGTTCCCAGGAGTCATCATGCGCGTTGCAATTCTTCGTAGATCCCCAAAAGCTTCTTTCAGCATGGATGTCTATGCTAATGCTTTAGTGAGTGGACTTAAGACGGTTCGACCAACCTGGGAAATTGTTGAATTTGCGCCTGAACTAGATCGCTCGGGTAAGAAAGGGAAGTCTTTGCAGCAGGGGCTTTGGAGTTATTACGAACGCTATTGGCGTTATCCCCACGCGGTAAAGAAACAGCAAGCTGACATATTCCATATCATAGACCACAGTGATGGTCACATAGCCCGTTGGCTCAAGAGAAACAATCGACTAGGGGTAGTAACCTGCCATGATTTAATTAATTTAATTCAACCAGAGAATGTTTACGACCAGGCACGCTTGCCTTTTGTCAGTATGGCAGCATGGAAATTTGCTATCGGAGGTATGTATCAAGCAAAACATATTATTACTGTTTCATCACACACCGCACAAGATGTAGTGCGTGAATTAAAGATAGAACCAGAGCGGATCGCGGTTGTACCTAATGGAGTTGAGTCAATCTTTCGCCTGCTTCCACAAGCTGAGATTACCTTCTTTCGGGAGCAAAATAGAGTTGCACCAGAGACATTATGCTTACTAAACGTGGGTTCAAATCATCCACGTAAAAATGTTTTTACAGCCTTAAAAGTTATTAAAGCCCTTAAAGATCGGGAATTACCTACTCATTTTTGGAAAGCAGGCGCAGACTTTACCGTTGAACAAAAAAAATTTATTCAAACTCACTGTCTGGAAAATTTCGTTACCTATTTAGGCAAGCCGGATAAACATACCCTGGTTCAAATTTATAACGCTGCTGATGTGCTTTTATCTCCCTCCCTTTATGAGGGTTTCGGAATAACAATTTTAGAAGCTATGGCTTGTGGGACAGCCGTCATCACTTCCAACATAACATCACTTCCAGAAGTAGCTGGCGATGCAGCTATTATGGTCGATCCTACTGATATTTTAGCAATGGTGAAAGCTGTATGCCGTCTTCAGGAGGAACCTTCCTACCGTAAGTCCTTAGTGGAAGCAGGTTTAGCAAGGGCAAAACTATTTTCTTGGGAGAAGACAGCTGAAAAAGTCGCTCAAGTGTATGAAAAAATTCTTAATTTAAGATAATAGCATGAATTCTCTAAAAATTCTCGTCTCCGCTTATGCCTGCAAGCCCGGTCAAGGCTCTGACCCCGGTATAGGTTGGAACGTTTCTAGGGAGTTAGCAAGGCAACATGAAGTATGGGTCATTACCCGCAATGATAATCGCTTTGCTATCGAAACTGAATTAACCAAAAATCCAGTTCCCAATCTCCACTTTGTCTTCTATGACCTCCCGACTTGGGCTAGATTGTGGAAGCGGGGACAAAGAGGTGTATATCTCCATTACTATCTTTGGCAAATTGGAATTTACTCTATAGCTAAAGAACTGCACTGCGAAGTTGGCTTTGACATTGTTCATCACGTCACCTACGTCAAGCACTGGGGTCCTAGTTTCCTGTCTTTGCTTGGGGTTCCCTTTGTCTGGGGACCTGTAGGAGGTGGGGAATCTGCACCCAAAACTTTTTGGCACGACTTTAATGCTCGTGGTAAGGTTTATGAAATCCTACGCGACGTAGCTCGTTGGCTGGGTGAAAAAGATATCTTTGTACATCTTACAGCTCGACGGAGCACTGTAGCCTTTGCAGCCACTCAGGAAACAGGGGAACGTCTGTTTGCTTTGGGCTGTAAACGAGTAGAAATTTGTGGTGTAGCCGGTATCCCAAAATCTGACTTTGATTCTCTAGCCGCACTTCCTCCAGCCGGACAAAAGCCCTTCCGTTTAATTTCAATAGGTAGACTCTTGCATTGGAAGGGCTTTTACTTGGGGTTACGGGCTTTTGCAAAACTCAACTTGCCTGACGCCGAGTACTGGATTATTGGTGATGGTCCCGATCGAAGTGATTTGGAGACTCTAGCCAAAGAGTTGGGCATTTCCAACCAAGTCCGTTTCTGGGGTGCACAACCCCGTGAAAAAACTCTTTCTCTGTTGGGGGAGTGCCATGCTCTGGTTCACCCTAGCTTGCATGATTCTGGTGGATGGGTTTGCTTGGAAGCTATGGCAGCTGGCAGACCCGTCATTTGTCTTGAGCTAGGTGGTCCAGCTACCCAGGTGACTGAAGAAACTGGTTTTAAAGTTCCCGCTCCCGAACCAGAGCAAGCTGTACAGAACTTGGCTGGTGCAATGGCTCACTTAGCTAGCAATCCAGACTTACAAGTTAATCTTGGACAGGCAGGACAGCGGAGAGTGAAACAAGTGTATGACTGGGGCGTCAAGGGACAGTACTTTACTCAACTCTATGAAGAAATCCTTTCAAGGGCAGTAGAGACGAGCGCCTAATACCAAAGGAGATGTACACAATATGCGTATACTAAGCATACATAACACCTATCAGATTCGCGGCGGAGAGGACGAGTCTCGCGAATCTGAAGAGAGGCTTTTGCGGGAGATGGGGCACCAAGTTAACGTGTATGAGGAGAACAACCATCGCGTTGCATCTCTAAATCCAGTGCAAATGGCGTTCAGAACCGTCTGGTCAAAAGAAGCTTACAAAATAGTCAAACAGCGGCTTCAGAGTTCAACCCACGATATCGTCCACATCCAAAATTTTTTTCCTTTAATTTCTCCCTCAGTATACTATGCAGCGAAGGAAGAAGGGGTGCCTGTGGTTCAAACTTTGCGAAACTACCGTCTCCTCTGTCCTAATGCTCTGTTTTTTCGTGATGGGCAAGTATGTGAAGATTGTATGGGGAAACTCATTCCCTATCCTGGAGTTCTGCATGGTTGTTATCGGGAGAACAAGATTGCGAGTGGAGCTGTAGCAACAATGCTCGCCCTGCATCGGACAATGAACACCTGGACAGAAATGGTAGACCTGTATATCGCCTTGACTGAGTTTGCACGGCAGAAAATGATTGAAGGAGGTTTGCCAGCACAGAAGATTGTCGTCAAGCCCAATTTTGTCCATCCGGTTCCCAGTTTAGGAGAAGGACGAGGTAACTATGCCCTCTTCGTGGGAAGACTTTCTGTAGAAAAGGGGCTGGATACTTTGTTAGCCGCTTGGGAACATCTCAGCACACAAATCCCTCTCAAAATTGTGGGGGATGGTCCTTTAGCTGACCAAGTGGCGGAAGCAACAAAACGGCTTCCCCAGGTGGAATGGCTGGGACGTAAACCAATGGCAGAGGTGCATGCCCTGATGGGGGAAGCTATGTTTTTAGTCTTCCCGTCGAAATGGTATGAAACCTTTGGTCGCGTTGCAGTTGAAGCGTTTGCCAAAGGGACTCCTGTCATTGCTGCTAATATCGGTGCTATTGCAGAGCTAGTGGATTCTGGTCGAACAGGGCTCCATTTCCGCCCTAGTGATGCAGAAGATCTAGTGGAAAAGGTGGAGTGGGTTTTAGCGAACCCAGCAAAGCTTGTTCAGATGCGTCAAGAAGCACGGGCAGAGTTTGAAGCTAAGTACACTGCCGAAAAGAACTACCAGAAATTAATTGAGATTTACACAAAGATTCACAAGCCTATCTATTGTAATAAATTTTAATAAATTTTAAGGCGTTGCATCCGGATTGAGATGACTACAGACAAAAGGAAATAAATGAACGCAGAAATAGGGGTTTATAAAAAACAAAACGGATATATTAAAAACTCAATTCTCATCTTACTAGCATTTGCTACTGCTTTCTTTCCTCGTATTGTTGAGGCTATAGGTGCACCCGCACCTGTTAATTTTCTTCACTTCGTAATAGTACCACTTGCTTGTAGTATTGTCATAATAAAGACTCGAGTTAGAGATAAGACTCAGATATCAATTGCAGAATCGCTTCTAATTGGTCTCTTAATCATGCTAGGGGTAATGACTGGGAGCGCTCTTCTAAATCAAGCTGGTGTGATTAACGTGTTTCTGGCACTGATGTTGCTTTCTGAGCCTTTTCTACTGCTGCTAGCAATCATTTGTGTCCCTTTTTCTTTAGAAAGCTTTAAAAGATTTAAAACTTGGGTGCTGGGCTTTGTTGCTGTACATATCTTTTTGGCTTTTGCTCAGCACTTTCTTATCATTCTTGGTATCCTTCATGTAACCCAGATGACAAGAGAGGACAATGTCCAGGGGGTTTTTTATCTCTCAGGATCTGGTCATGTTGTGGGTGCTTCCGTTTCCATGTCCTTTGGTTTGTACTTTCTAATCAGTGCAAAGACTGTTCCAATCTGGCTTCGAGTTTCTGTTTTTTTTGCAGCCTTCCTTCAACTTTTATTTGCTGATGCAAAGCAGGTGCTTACGGTATGGCTGGTAGCCTGGTTGCTCCTGATAATCCTTAAATTAAGGGATCTTAGAACAACCCTGCAGTACTTGATAGCCGCAATTTTGGTTGGTTATGCACTGCTTTGGTGCTTACAAAATCTAGAAGCCTTTAGAGCCTTCAACGGCTGGCTCAGACCAGAACTCTACGGTCCTGACGGTAAGGCTACAATACTTAAGACCGCACCATTTACGATCGTTACTTCATATTATAAATCACCCTTAAATTGGCTGTTCGGTTTGGGACCAGGTCATACTGTTGGGCGATTAGGAGGGTGGATGCTAAAAGATTACGGGAATTTATTAAAACCATTAGGTGCTACTACTCATCCTGCTAGTGCAGCTGTTTGGGCTTTTTGGAACTCCCCAGATTATTATTGGCTGAACTCCAGCTTTTTTGCTCCTTTGTGGGGTTGGGTAGGGATTTGGGGAGATATAGGATTTGTAGGTCTGGGAGCTTATTTGTATGTTTGCTCCATCGTCTGGCGTCGGATTTGCCTAAATGACTTTAGCAAATTTCAGATGCTTACTGTGATGATTTATGGTTTTATTTTTACTCAGATGGAAGAGCCAGGATATATGCTCTCTATAGCTAGTTTGATTGGTTTGGCATGGCAAGAACGTCGAATTACCAGGGCGGTTCGTCAACGCTCTTCGTACTTAAGTACAGATGCTTAATGTGTACGGGGGATGGAGATATCCCCTTATTTTTTAAGTCAGTATCTGGAAATAAAGTAGATTCTTCATATTTTGGAGAAATTGCCGTTGAGTATAAATTAAATTAATTGAATTTAGTAATTACCGCTTGTGACAGTTAGGGTGCGGAATGTAGAATACTAGGCATAAGGGTGGTTCTTCAATGTTGCCACATAGTTAGAGACTCCTCGAAAATACTCTAAATCTTCATAGTATTCGTCGATTTCTAAGAGCTTGCCAGCTGGTGTAATTCGATAAATCCTATAGTCATTCTGATTAAGTAAATCCCAGAAGTCATGGAAAAAAGTTCTTGAATTAATATTTCCAGAACCAAATTCAAAAGAGAATGCGCCAATTCTTCGATGACACAGCGACTGAAAAGCTCCCTCCAAAGCATCAAATTCATTTCCTTCGATGTCCATCTTCATAAAATCAACGAACTCAATCGAATATTCCCTAACAACATCATCGATGGTCGTGATACAAACTTCAAATTCACTGAATTCTTCTTGCTGAAAATAGCTATCACGTCTTTTGTAAAGAGAAGCAATTCCCGAAGTAGGGCAGGAAGAATATAAAATTCCCTTAGATTGTTCCTTTCCAATAGCAAGAGGTATGAGAACCGTGTTTGGTAAGTTAAGTTGGTAAATTTCCTTTTGACAGGCGTTGGAAGGCTCAAACAAGTAAACTTTTGAGGTAGGGAGCAACTGCAATAGGTGTTTTGACCAAACTCCCATGTTAGCGCCAACGTCAAATACTATTGGTCGATCCCTATATATGAAATTTTTTGCTGCTTTAACCTCTTCAAGAATATTCCACCCCGTACCAGCACCCTTGCCTTGAAGAAACGCGATATAAGCTTCCGCCATGCGGATTTTTGTTTTTAAGGAATCACTTAAAATAAGCTGGCTCATAGGTTTAGCCATTTGCTTTCCAAGTTTATTTAAAAGTGTACGCTTACTGAGTTGTTGCATACGATATAGTAAATTTACTGAGTTCAACACTATCTATTACTTTTACGGTGTCAATCACTTCGATCAGGAAATGAAGTTAAACTGTGCTACTTTCAATAAAATTCTCACCAACTCTAGGATATTAAGTATTCATACTTAAAGAAAATTTACCGGAAGAAATTACAGAATTTATACAATCTTAAAGAAGTTTGCCTAGAAGTTCGTAGGTGATTACATTTCTCAAAGCTTGACCGCATCAGTAATTCCACAGATTTTTGTCGATAATCTAATTTTAATTTCAGTAAATTTTATGATGAATGTGTGTGAAATGTTTGTCATTTGTCAAATAGATGTGACAAGATTATCAAAAGACTTGTCTTAAGCTAGAACAACTATTTTGTTGCAGGAAGACTGAGTAACCTATACAGATGTCTAGAGCGGAATTATTGATAGTAATAATTTGAGTACCCTCTTATGCCAAATTACTTTTTTATGAACATTTTTTCTCATAGGGAACTCGGCCGGAGCTACGTCATAACCACGAACGCCTAATTTGGCAAAACAAATCAATCTGACCGAGGTCACAGAGTGGAGAAATTTATCGCGTCATGATACACAAGAGGCAGCAAAATCGCAAACAAAATAAAGGCTCAAAGCCTTCTCAGGAAAGAGCTTGCAGAGATTACAGAGTTGTGCATCGACCTGAGAGTAAAATGAAGCGCCCGCTTGAGTTGTTTAAGGAGATGGGACGGGATCTGCTGATGGCGCGAGAACTGGCTTGGCGGCTCTTGATTCGGGATATCAGTGCTAAATACCGTCAGTCAATTCTAGGAATCATGTGGGCTTTTCTCCCTCCGATTATTATGGCAGCTGGTTTTACCGTTGCTAAAGGAAGTGGGGTTGTCAATCTTGGTACCACAGACTTACCTTATCCTGCCTATGTGATGTTCAGCATGACTCTTTGGCAAACTTTTGTAGAAGCGCTGAACGGTCCTGTCCAAGCTGTATCATCTGCAAAATCAATGCTTTCTAGGATTAATTTCCCTCGCGAGGCACTGATTGTTGCCAAACTAGGAGAAGTCTTTTTTAACTTCGGCATTAAGCTGGTTCTGATTATTTTGCTGTTCATTTGGTTCAAAATACCAGTGACTTGGAGCGTGATTCTCGCACCAGTGGCGCTCATTCATTTGGTAGTTTTGGGAACATTTATCGGATTGCTAATGGCTCCAATCGCTGCTCTCTATCAAGATTTTGCAATGGGTATCACACTAGTGACTGGATTTTGGTTATTTATTACACCAGTTGTGTACCCAGTTCCCACTGGTGGAGTCTTTGGTAGTATTGTCAAATTTAATCCAGTGACGCCTCTGTTAGTCACAACACGTGAGTTAGCGACGACGGGAGTGATATCTGACCCACAAGGATTTTGGATAGCTAGCTCGATCGCTATCGTGGGATTGCTTGTAGCTTGGATTTTTTATCGTCTCGCAATTCCCTATGTAGTAGAAAGGATGAGTTCTTAATAATGAAAAGCATTACTAAGCAAGACATTTCTGTACAGCAACAGGATTTTGAAAACGAAGTCATTCTCTCTGTTAACGGGGTTTCTAAAAAGTTTTGTCGAGATTTAAAGCGGTCTTTAGTTTATGGTATTCAAGATATCGTCTCTGAGTTAACAGGGGCACGCGAGAAAAGTGAGAAGTTGCGACATAAAGAGTTTTGGGCGTTGAAAGATGTTAACTTTCAGTTGCGGCGAGGAGAATCACTGGGTTTGGTTGGAAAAAATGGCAGTGGGAAATCGACACTGCTGCGGATTATTTCTGGCTTGATTAAACCAGATACTGGGTTTGTAGAAGTGAACGGACGACTAGCACCCTTGATTGCTTTAGGAGCCGGATTTAATCCAATATTGACAGGGCGAGAAAATATTTACGCCAATATGTCTATTTTGGGTTTGTCTAAAAAAGAGATTGATGAGAGATTTGATGCCGTTCTAGATTTTGCAGAAATTGGAGATGCCATTGATGCTCCCGTGCAATCTTACAGTTCTGGAATGGCAGCAAGGTTAGGGTTTGCTAGTGCAATTTATACAGAGCCAGATATTCTCTTAATTGATGAGGTTCTGGCTGTGGGAGATATGAAATTTAGGATCAAGTGTTACCGGAGATTAGCAGAACTACGTCAAAAAGGTACATCGTTCATTTTGGTTTCCCACAGTCCACAATCCATTTTGTCAATATGTGATTCTGCTGTTTATCTCTCTAAGGGAACGCTGATAGCCAGTGGTGAAACCTTAGCAGTGATGAATAAGTATGAAGAGGATTTATTTTTGAATAACTCAGCAACAGAAAAAGGGATAATGCTATTTCCAGAGAAGTCGGAAAAAGACAGTTCTGGAGTAGATATTACATACCTCTGTTTTAAAAATGAACAAGGGGAGATTTTGGAGTTCCCTCTAACAGGTGAACCTGTTAATCTATGTATAGGTTGTAAGGCTCATCAGAAGGTAGATAATTTAAATGCAACTGTGATGATATCTGACACCGGTGCAGAAAATGAAAGGGTATTGTTCTTAGAGAGTGATAAAAACAGTAATACTCTGGCAGTTTTACCTGGGAATTGTGAAATCCGTTTACATATGCCTTACTTGGGCTTAAAGCCTGGACTATACACGGCAAAATTAAGGGTAGCTGAGGGGCTACTACACGTTTTTGATGCAGTAGAGACATTTGTCTTCTCTGTTAAAAGCGAGCACAATATGAATCAATGTTTATATTATCAGTTAAGAGAATGGGAAGTTATTATGGAACAAACTATTCCAATTTCTTTACAGAATATTTCTCATTAAGGATTACTCAAAACTATGATACTACAGATGGTAAAAGTTATTGACAAAATTCAGCAAAAATATGAGAAATTGAAACGCTGTCAATTACAATCTTATTACCAAGCTAATTTGGGTAACTATGGCAATGATTGTGTTCTGGGTAGCCAAATCTTTATTAAAAGTCAATTGAAACAATTATTTCTGGGTGATGAGGTAATTGTAGAGGATTATGCTACTCTTCAATGTATTTTTGAAACCTCTGCTATTTATATTGGCGATCGCTCAATAATTAGGAATTTTGCGGTGCTCAACTCAGCATATGGCAAGATCGAGATTGGTAAGGATTGCAGTGTCAATCCTTACTCTATGCTGTTTGGTTATGGCGACCTAGTAATAGGCGACTTGGTCAGAATAGCAACTCATGTGGTTATTAATCCTGGAAACCATCTATTCGATGATATAGATACCCCAATAGACCATCAACCTTTGACTAATAAAGGCGTTATTATAGAAGACGATGTCTGGATAGGTGCAGGAGCAATCATTCTTGATGGCTGCACAATAGGGAAAGGTTCTGTTATTGGTGCTGGAACAGTCGTAACAAAAAGCGTAGAACCTTATTCTGTAGTAGTTGGTGTTCCGGGAAAAACTATTCGTAAAAGAGGTGAGCGAAAGAATAATAATGCTAGTAATAATATAGCCCTATCTTTTCTTCAATAAAAGTCAATTTTTTCTAAAAATAGTTGACTGAGTCAAAAAATTAATGAGTAAGTAACAATGTTTTAATTATGAGTAAACAAGAGCGTGTTAAAGTTTTTATAGGTTCTGGAGAAGCTAGTCTCTTAGAAAGAAAAGTGTCAATTTATTCCCTCCGAAAGCACACCAAAAGGGAATTAGACATTTATGTATTTAATGGGACTCATAATGCTATAGAACTCAATGATAGTAAGCCTTTTCCGGCTCCTATGTCTTTACGTATCAAATATCAGAACGTCACAGAATTTAGTCTCTATCGATATTTAATTCCTCAGATTTGCGACTATCAAGGCAAAGCCATTTACATAGATTCAGATACGATCTGCCTGACAGATATTGGTCAACTTTTTGACACTCCCCTTCAGGACTTTGACTTTTTGGTAAAAAAAGACGCTTACACTAACAACGGTGCAGACCTTTGGGGATTGAGTGTTATGCTGATTGATTGCGAAAAGTGTAAGTTTGACTTGGAAACCATATCTGAGGAAGTTGCTAAAGATTTATATACCTATACAGACTTTTCTTGCATGAGTCCGGCTTTTCTTGCTCATTATCCTTACAAGATTGGTGAACTAAATCCTCAGTGGAATGTTTTTGATTACTATGACCAAAGCACTAAGTTAATCCACTATACAAACCTATACACCCAACCTTGGAAGTCGCCAAATCATCCTTATGGGGAGCTATGGTTTACCTACTTTCGGGAAGCTATGGCTGCTGGCTACATCACCCAACGAGATATTGAATTGAGTTTGATACGTTCTTATGTAAGGCGGGACTTACTTAAAGGAAACTCGCCCAAATCAAACTTTAAGAATTGTATTCAAGAAGCTATGAGTTTAGCTAAGCAATCAATTCGCAAGCTTCGTAAGATGCAGCCTGCCCGATCGTTCCATTAATTTAACAATCAATTTCTGTATGCGCTCACTCATCACCTCCATTCCAGTCCACCAAACCGTTGAACTCCTCAAACTAGAGGCTGACGCCATCAATCAAGCTGCTCAGAGGTTACAGCTAGACCAATTGGAACGGGCATTAACACTGTTGGCGAACTGTCAGGGCAAAATTGTGCTAACAGGAGTTGGTAAATCCGGAATTGTTGCCCAAAAAATTGCTGCCACCTTAAACAGCATTGGTATTGTATCAGTCTACTTGCATCCTTGCGATGCGTTGCACGGTGATTTAGGTATTGTCACCGCTAGCGATGTAATCATGTTATTGAGCAATAGTGGGGAAACAGAAGAATTAGTTGAAATGATTCCTCACTTGAAGCACCGACGAGTACCAATGATTGCTATTTTGGGCAATATCCACTCCACGATAGCAGATCGGGCGGATGCCGTTTTAGATGCCACTGTCGATCGGGAGGCTTGTCCTTTGAATCTAGCTCCCACAACGAGTACTACGGTTGCCCTTGCTATTGGGGATGCTCTCGCGATGACCTTGATGCAGATGCGAGGCATTACTCCCGAAGACTTTGCCGTCAATCATCCAGCCGGACGATTGGGTAAGCGTCTAACATTAAAGGTTGGAGACCTCATGTGTACGGGTTCTGAGAATTTTATCCTACATCCTCAAGCATCTTGGATTGAAGTCGTAAGCGCCATTACTCTAGGCGGTTCGGGAGCAGTTAACATTGTCGATGAAAAAGAGCAGCAGTTGGTGGGCTTAATTACCGACGGAGACTTGCGCCGATGGATACAGAAAACCAAGCCAGCAGAATTACAAAGCTTAAACGCTGGAAGAATTATGACCGCTAACCCAGTGACCGTAACTCCAGATATTTTGGCTTACGATGCTCTCAAGTTAATGGAAGATCGTCCTTCTCAAATTTCTGTTTTACCAGTGGTAAATGCTCAACAGCACTGCTTGGGTTTGATTCGGCTTCACGATATTATTCGTGTTGGCTTATAAATTTTTCATTTTTTTGATAATTAATGCTTTGTTGGATTCGGCTTCAAAAAAGAATTTATTTACTTAAATAAATTCCTTGGGTTTGTTTGCTAACTCACTTGGTATGGTTTGTGTAGTGTCTTTATATTAAGTACTTTTAATTGTCCATAATAAAAGCGCTTCACCACAACCCTGCCTGTAAAGTTTAGAGCAGTGGATTCTAGCAATATAACGTTAGCGAACACGTCTAAACTTTTTTAAAAGATAAATTCTATCTGCGTTTAAATTCATTAAAAATGCATCAAATTGAGTGTTATTTTTTAGACTATGCTATTTTTTTTAAATTATGTTTAAAAAAAATTTTTTTGATTATCTTTATATAAATCCACATAATTTCTTTAAATATTTTCAATTTTAATACCATAAAATTATTATTATTACTCTTATTTCATCGATAGTAAGTGTTAACCCCCTATTAAAAGTGCAATTGGCTAAATTGCGTCTTTTTTCAATTGATAAAGAATCATGACTTGGCTATTTAGAGTGTTCAGCTAATTTTTCGAAACTAACACTACGAAAAAAAATATGAGCACGATCCGTACCGAAACAGAAAAATACAAAAATGGTGGTCAAAAAGTCGCATACTACGATACGACAGCCGGTAACAGTGGTGGCAATGCGTATGGCACTGACGATGTTGATGTTTCCTATAGTGGGGATGTTGATGGCGGCAATCTTGTAGGTTGGATTCAAAAAGGGGAGTG
>NZ_BAACAP010000123.1:0-27734 GCF_045865695.1 Scytonema hankhaensis NUACC26 | reverse complement strand
CAATACATCGGGGAGGGTTAGGGTGGGGTAAAAAATATTTGATACATCAATCATGACTTTTCAAACATCCTCTAAAGTGTATGTGTTTTTATTTTTGTCATAATGTTCCATAGATTAATGCTGCGCTTCCGTCAATTTGCCGTAGTCAAGTTTAATCAAACGGTCAGCAAGATGAAAATAACGATCGTCGTGACTAATGACAAATACCACCTTCCCTTGATGCTTCATATCTGGTAACAGTTGGTGGTAAAAGATGTCTCGGAAAAAGGGGTCTTGATCTGATGCCCATTCATCAAACACATAAATTGGACGATTTTCCAAGTAAGCTGTTAGTAAAGCTAGACGTTTGCGCTGTCCTTGAGACAAATCGATTGTAGAAAGTACACCTTCTTTAATTTGCACTTTATGTTCTAGTTGAAGTTGTTTAAGATAGGTTTGTGCTTGGATATCAAGATCGTCTAAATAAATACCTAAAATTCGCTCAAATAAAAAGAAATCTGAAAATACGGCGGCAAACAACTGACGATAAGCTTGGCGATTTTGATTGGTAATTAGTTTTTGATCGACATAAATTTCCCCAAATTCAGGAACATATAAACCAGTAAGTAACTTTGCCAGAGTAGATTTTCCGCTACCATTGCCGCCAACAATAAAAATCAATTCTCCTGGTTGAAATTCTAAATCAATCGGTCCCAAAGTGAAGCTCTGTTCTTCACGTTGATTATGATAGATATACGTAATTCCCTGTAGTCGAATGCGTTGAAACTGTGGTGGAAAGGGTTGTGTAAAAGGTGTAGTTTCCGATCGCTCTACCAGTGATAAGCCTAACGTATCAATTTTTTGTAAAGCAACGGTGGCTTGGTTCATCTCAGGTAAAATTTGGAAGAGGCTCTGAAGAGGTCGCATTAGAAAGGTAATCGTCAAGATGTAACCGGAGAGAATCGGAGTACTTACTGGTATGAGTTTGGGCAAACCAAAAATTAATGAACCCAGGAGAATGAAAAATAAAATCTCTCCGAAACTCACAGCGATCGCTAAAATCTTGAAGCTTGTGACTCGATAATTGCGGACAGATTTAGCGGTATATGTAAGTTCTTCATGAAAAAAAGCTTCTTGGCGATCGCTATGTAACTTGAGTTCCTTAATACCCGCCGTAATTGTACGAAAATGCTGAAAGAGTCGATCCTGTTCGTCGCGTGCAAACTTCATATAGTACTTTCCCCGTACTATTAGTAATTGGACGCTACCAATTGTTATTACTAAAAATAGGATTGTGAATGCGAAGACGAACCAAGATAACCAACTTAGGTAGATTAAACAGCCAATAATAACTGCCACATCAATGCAAAGAAAGGGAAGATCGTATACAGCAAATGAAATGGCTTGAACATCATCAGTTAAGGTTGCAAGTAAACGGCTTGCACCGATTTCTTCAAGGTGACGTAGTGGAGAAGCGAGAATCCAACGACTCAAGCGAAGTCTTAACCGATAAACAGCATCTTGGGCAAGATTCACTAGTAAAAATCGGGAAATCAGACTGGAAAAGAGAGTTACAATTGCAAGACCGAGAAAACCTGAAAACAAAATATCAATTGATGTATCTTGATGGGTAAGAGCGCTATTAATGAAGGCAAGCAAAGCTGCACTACAGATACCACTAATCGATCCAGTCAGTGTCGCTATTGCAATATGCTTCCAGGATTCCCGCAACAGAAATTGGGTGAGATTCATGAAGATTTATTTCAAATCATTTTCCTCTTCGGTCATATCGCTTAGAGTCTTCTACCGATCTAACCCATGGGTATCTTTACTTTTGTCATATTGCTCCATGAATCGTAGCATCCCAACATGACCAAGGGCTTCAGTCAATGCTTTTAGTCCCATTTGCCTAATTTGTTCTTGAGTTAACTGGCTAACATCTATCTTTGACATGGTTGTGTATTTGAGTGATGCATCTGAACCTTCAACTTGTGCTTGCTGTCGTCTTGCCTTGATTTCAGCAACAATTTCACTAAGAGTAGGATTGCCCAAAATTTTATCTCTATCTCTTGTATAATCGCCACTGCCCTGGTTATATTGCTGCATAAATCGTAGCATTCCCGCAGGACCGAGACATTTAGCTAGCGCCTCTATTCCTACTTGCATAAGTTGCGATTGAGTCAAGTTACTCAGGTTTGTCATTTGTCACCTCTATTAGCCATTGGAATGGGTTTCCTACTCTTACTTGTAACAATTTCTGATGCCTTGCTGCTAAACGTAACATTCTGTCATCCGTTGTCTGCAAAATATCGGCTTTTCCTGCTTCTGCACAGGCAATGTGTAATGCATCAAAATCTTTAAAGCCTATTTCAATGAGTTCTAGACCACGAGTTTCAATTTGTTCTGTGATAAGTATTTTAGCTTTCGCTGAAGCCGCCCATAACTGTGTCTGCTTTTTTCTCTCACCATCAGGAGCGCCTTTCAACTCAGTATCTATGGTTTCACTTCCGAGTAACTGCCATTCACCTCTTTGACATCGGGTTAAAATTGCCGCCACTGCTTCGGATTCCAAGCGAATTCGTTCTTGGGTCTGGTCATCAAAGGGGCGATTGAAGCAGCATACGTCTAAATAAATTGAAAACGTCATTGGCACGCTTGCTAGGTATTATATTTAATCTGCATGATTTTCTGCACAGTTAAACATTTATTTAGTAAACATGAACTATGGCACAGAAATACCGCATTACCTTACTTCCTGGCGATGGTATTGGACCCGAAATTATTGCAGTGGCGGTAGACGTGCTGAAAGTGGTGGGTCAAAAATTTGATATCCAGTTTGAATTTCAAGAAGCACTAATCGGAGGTGCTGCTATTAATGCAACGGGCGAACCTTTACCAAAGGATTCTCTGGAAATTTGCCGCAGCAGCAATGCTGTCTTACTAGCAGCGATTGGCGGTTATAAATGGGATTCTCTACCATCTCATTTACGTCCAGAAGCAGGTTTACTGGGGTTGCGGGCGGGATTGGGTTTATTTGCGAATTTGCGCCCTGCAACAATTCTGCCCCAGTTGATCGATGCTTCGTCCTTAAAACGGGAGGTGGTTGAAGGGGTTGATATTTTGGTGGTACGAGAACTAACTGGTGGCATTTACTTTGGTCAACCAAAAGGTATTTTTACCACAGAAACGGGTGAAAAGCGGGGTGTCAATACAATGGCTTATACTGAATCCGAAATCGATCGCATCGGACGTGTAGCTTTTGAAGCCGCAAGAAAACGCGATCGCAAACTGTGTTCTGTTGACAAGGCAAACGTTTTGGAAGTTTCTCAACTTTGGAGAAGCCACATAACTCAACTTGCCCAAGAATATCCGGATGTGGAGCTAACCCATATGTATGTAGATAATGCAGCCATGCAGCTGTTACGCGCCCCCAAACAGTTCGATACTATAGTCACGGGAAACCTGTTTGGCGACATTCTTTCAGATGCAGCTGCTATGCTCACTGGCAGTATTGGGATGTTACCCTCGGCAAGCCTAGGTGCTTCTAGCCCAGGAGTCTTTGAACCCGTTCACGGTTCTGCCCCAGATATTGCAGGACAAGACAAAGCAAATCCCTTAGCGCAGGTCTTAAGTGCCGCAATGATGCTCCGTTATGGTTTAAACCAGTTGGCAGCAGCAGATTATGTTGAGAAGGGAGTGTTACAAGTTTTACAGAGAGGTGCTCGCACGGGGGATATAATGTCTCCGGGTACGAATTTATTGGGCTGCCGCGCTATGGGTGATGCCCTAATTCAAGTTCTTGAAGAAGAGTAATCTTGCCTATCAAGAACCAGAAAATTTTGGCATACCTTTGCCAAAACTTTCAGATAAACTATAAGAGGAGTACGTGAACTGGAGTAATCCAGAGTAAATCGGAGTAATTCGACTTACTGACTCCACCATGATTCAGCGTAGAACTAGTTTCTGCGTTACCCAGAGCGCTTAACGCTCCTTGCCTTGAAAAGGAGTCTTTCTACGGCAAAGCGTGTAACCAACTGTGGGTTTTAGTCCGCTTAAGAGTCATGATTTAATGAGGTTTGCCAGCCTCAAGCGTCGAGGAAGGAACATGGCTACGTCACGATAGTGCAACACCGTAACTCAGTAACAAGCTCTTAAGCAGTATCGAGGCAAACAATACCCCTTTTGGGCGTGCTCAAACGAGCAAACAACATTTGTAGTTTGGGGGG
This sequence comes from Scytonema hankhaensis NUACC26, assembly GCF_045865695.1. Lineage (NCBI taxonomy): Bacteria > Bacillati > Cyanobacteriota > Cyanophyceae > Nostocales > Scytonemataceae > Scytonema > Scytonema hankhaensis. The sequence continues at coordinate 23,529 of NZ_BAACAP010000123.1, read as the reverse complement.
CGGTGAAGTCCGATTAACCTCAAATTACTTCAAAATCTCCTAATTTTTGGCTATTTAGTAATACGACAAACCTACAACAATATTCAGTAAGTGGTGTACGCTTTAAAACAAGGACAAGCTAACTATAGCAATCAAAAAGACCATCCGGCGTCGATCGATCCAACCGTCATCAGAGCCGCTGGACAAATTTATCACACTTACTGTGAGGTACATCCCGAAATATGCGGGCAACCTTCAGGAGTGGCAATTAATCGGTATAATCACCGAGGAAAAGTGATTTTTACTAACCAACCAGTTCTTTTACCAGATGAGTGTTTTATTCCGTTGACCCAAATTGAATCGTATATGTACTAAGTTGGTCATTAGTCATTGGTCATTAGTCATTGGTCAAAAGGTCAAAAGGTCATTAGTCATTAGTCATTGGTGATAACAAATAACAAAGGACAAACTACAAATGACAAATGACAAATGACAAAGGACAAACTACAAATGACAAAGGACTTTTGACAAAGGACTTTTGACACAATGGACATCTTCGTAATTGTCCAGGCGAGTTTCATCGTATTCGCTCTGGGAGCTTCTGTTGGCAGCTTTATTAACGTTGTAGTTTATAGACTACCTGCTGGTCTGTCCGTACTTTGGCCCCCCTCTCGGTGTCCCCACTGCTTCAACCAGCTCAAGCCCAAGGATAATGTTCCAGTACTGGGATGGCTGTGGTTAAAAGGACGCTGCCGTTATTGCAAAAGTAAGATTTCTCTCCGTTACCCTTTGGTAGAAGGGGTAGCGGGTATTATTTTTTTATTAGTTTTTTGGATCTTTAAATTTTCACTGCTAACTATTGGTTATTGGACGTTTTGCAGTTGGCTATTAGCGCTATCACTGATCGATCTAGATACTATGACCTTACCCAATCCACTTACCAAATCGGGTTTGGTTTTGGGAATCACTTTTCAAATGACTCTCGGTTACCTAGCCACAGCAAGTTGGCAAGAATTTGCAAATCACCTAGTGGTAGCAGTTATTGGAGCCGTTCTGGGCTTGTGGCTGTTTGATGCGATCGCTATTATTGGTTCAGTTGCTTTTGGAAAAACCGCCATGGGTGGAGGGGATGCCAAATTAGCAGCGATGATGGGTGCGTGGTTGGGTTGGAAGTATTTACTTGTCGCTAGCTTTCTTGCCTGTGTGGTAGGAGTCGTGGTAGGTGGAAGTGGGATCGTACTTTCGCAACGCCGATGGGGACAGAGAATGCCTTTTGGTCCCTATCTTGCTTTGGGAGCATTTATCACAATTTTTGGTGGTGAAACAATATTGTCTAGTTATTTGCGGTTGTTTTTACCAGAATAGGGACTGGGGAATAGCGATTGGCGATTGGGGAATGATGATTGGCAATTGGCGATTGGCGATCATCCCCAGTTCCCAATCCCCATTGCCCTTCAACAAGGAGGGGGCCCCGAGTTCCCCAATCCCTATTCCCCCAACTGTAAATCTCGTCACCCCATCAAGGTTTAAGCTTCTGATAAGATAATATTGTGACTTGGATTACGCTGTTAACAACAAGTTTCCGTTGGCAAGCAGAACTTATGCAAGAGCTGCTAGCAGCTCATGGTATACCAACAAAAATTATTGATTTGGGGGTGAAGTCCTATTTAGGGGCTGGTACTCCAGCAGCTTTACAGGTACGGTTACAAGATAAGTGGGCTGCTTTGTTGCTACTAAGTTCCTATGAAGACGAGCAGGAGAGTTGAATTTGTTTACGTATTTTCGTTAAGCTAGCAACCAAAGATGCATGAGAAAGGTCCGATCTGCTTATCAAGACGAATTTGAAAAAATAGTCATCTGTCGTAAGTCGTTTGTCATATTTCTTAACAAAGGACAAGGGACAAAGGACAAGGGATAATACAAGCTGCTTGACCTATTTTCGACATATTACTCTCTGATAACATACAAATGGCAAACAACGAAGAATCACGCGGTTTAAAGTCTCTATTAGATTGGTTTGCAAATCGACGGAAATCAGGGTCTACTACCCCTGAACGTCAAGAACGTGAGATTGCTGATGGTTTATGGCACAAATGTCCTAACTGCAGTGTCTTAACCTATACCAAAGATCTCAGAGCCAATCAAATGGTTTGTGTAGAGTGCGGACATCACAACAAAGTGGATTGTGATGAGCGGATTCGTCAGTTGATAGATGTAAACACTTGGGGGTCTATAGACGATCGTTTGCATCCTACCGATCCATTGCAATTCCGCGATCGTAAAGCATACGGCGATCGCTTGCGAGAGACTCAGGAAAAACTCGGTTTAGTCGATGCTGTCAAAACAGGATTGGGTCAAATAGACGGTTTACCGATCGCTTTAGGCGTCATGGACTTCCGATTTATGGGGGGAAGCATGGGGTCAGTTGTGGGGGAAAAACTGACTCGTTTGATCGAGCAAGCCACACAGCGACGTTATCCCGTAGTCATTATTTGTACATCTGGCGGGGCGAGGATGCAAGAAGGAATGCTTTCCCTCATGCAGATGGCAAAAATATCAGCCGCTTTGCAACGCCATCGGGATGAAAAGTTATTGTATATACCCGTGTTAACCAACCCTACCACTGGTGGTGTCACAGCGAGTTTTGCCATGTTAGGAGATATTATATTGGCAGAGCCAAAAGCAACAATTGGTTTTGCTGGTCGGCGCGTGATCGAGCAAACTTTACGGGAAAAACTACCAGAAGAGTTTCAAACAGCAGAAGATTTACTGAAGCATGGTTTTGTAGACGACATCGTACCCCGAACCCAATTAAAGAAGACATTAGCAAACTTGATTGCCCTGCACCAACCTATCTCATTGACAACTGCAGTGCAAACACACAATGTTGTTGTTTGGGAGACAAGACCTTTTAGTTCCACAGTGATTGAATAACCGTAATGGCTAATGGCTAATGTTCATAGTCGCTGAATAACCTTATCTTGTGGGACGGGCGTCCTCGCCCGTTCTTTGTTAGTGACGGGCTAGAAGCCCGTACCACAAAAAATCTTACCCGCACCACAAGAAATTTTGGGAGATTTTTTATTTGGAAGTTTCTAACTCAACTTTTCTTTATTCCTAATAAACATCATCACAAATGCGCCGCCTGTAGTCATCCTGAACCATACCATTATTGAGATTCTTCAAATAATAGCGCGTCCAATTACAACCGCGTTTTAATAAATCATCAAGATTTAAATTCCATAAAATTACAGTTTTATCATCACTTGCAGAAGCAATTGTTTTTCCATCAGGGCTAAAACTCACGCTCGTTACCGACGCTGTATGCCCGGTCAAAGCAGTAATTAAAATACCATCTCGTCTCCATATTTTTACGGTTTTATCAACGCCGACTGAAGCGAGGGTTTGCCCGTCAGGGCTGAAACTGACACCATAAACTGCAGCACTGTGTCCTCTCAAAGTCGTTATCAAACTGCCATCGCTAGCTCTCCAGAGTTTGATAGTATTATCATCACTGGCAGTTGCAATTGTTTCTCCATCTGGACTAAAAGTCACGGTATATACTTTAGCATTGTGACCTTCCAGAGTTGCGAACGCACTACCATCTTGTCGCCAGAGTTTTACGGTTCCATCCCAACTAGCAGAAGCAATAGTTTTTCCATCAGGGCTGAAAGCAACTGCTCGAACTGCTTTAGTATGTCCGGTAATAGTTTTGTAAGGTTGGGTTTCAAATTTGCCTTGACGATTTCGCCGCCACAACTTCACAGTTTTATCGCTACCCCCAGAAGCAATTATCTGACCATCAGGGCTGAAAGCAACTCCCCGAACCTCATCCTCATTTCCAGTCAGAGTATCAATTAAGCTACCATCCTTTGTTCTCCATAGTTTAATGGTTTTGTCAGCACTAGCAGAAGCGATAATCTCTCCATCAAGACTGAAGGCGACTCCCCGAACCTCTTTGCTATGCCCTATTAAAGTCTGTGCTAAGCTGCTATCGTTTGTTTTCCAAAGTTTAACAGTGTTATCTTTACTAGCAGAGGCAATGGTTTGTCCATTTGGACTGAAGGCAATTGCTCGCACTGGTTGGAGATGACCTCGGAGAGTGTTAATAAAATTACCAGGGGTACTCCAAAGTTGAACTACGCCGTCAGCGCTAGCCGTTGCAATGAACCCGTTAGGATTGAAACTGATATCAGTAATTCCTGCTGTGTGACCGTTCAAAGTTGTTATCAAACTACCATCTCGTCTCCAGAGTTTCACATTTCCATCCCAACAGGTAGAAGCAATAGTTTGACCGTCAGCACTGAAGCTAACACCTGTGACTGCCTCTATGCATCCAGTCAAGATATTATTTGAGAGAGTGCCATTCAAATTCCAAAGTTTTAAAGTTTTATCATCCCCAACTGAAGCAATTGTTTTTCCATCAGGGCTAAAAGCAACAGAACGAACTGCGGCATTATGCCCAGTTAAACTCGTCACTAAACTACCATCATTCGCTTTCCAAAGTTTGATAGTTTTATCTTTACTAGTAGAAGCAATTGTTTGCCCATCAGGGCTAAAACGAACACTTACAACTTGGTCTTGATGCCCTGTCAAAATTTTGTAAGGGCGAGTTTCAAATTTCCCTCCGCTTGCTTTTTTCCAAAGTCCGATCGTTTTGTCAAAGCTTGCAGAAGCAATTGTTTGACCATCCGGGCTAAAACTGACACTTCTGACACCATTCTTATGTCCGATCAAAGTCGTTATTAAACTGCCATCGCTGACTTTCCAAAGTTTAATAGTTTTATCTAAACTCGCAGAGGCAATTGTTTGTCCATCAGGGCTAAAACTTACACTGTAAACATCTTCGCTATGTTCATTGAGAGTTGCCATCAAGATACCATCTCGCTGCCAAAGATTGACGGTTTTGTCAGCACTTGCAGAAGCCAGTATTTGACCATCCGGACTGAAACTGACACCCCATACAGCCGCACTATGTTTGGTCAAGTGATCTCGTTCTCTAGTACCGTGTAAAATTTGTTGTAATGCTGTTACTACTTCTATTTTAGTATCGGGTTCTGCATTGCCCGCTCTTTCCAAAAGTCGTAATTGCTTAGCAGCTTCTAAACTAGAAATTAATCCCTCTAATTGAAGATTAGAAGCAAAAATCGCTCTAGCACTCGCACTAGTGGCTTTAATTTTAGCGTTTGTTTCACTGATATTTGTTCGCCACCAAGCCACTCCCGCCGCACCAGCGAACATTAAAGCTACAACTAAACTGCCAGCTAAACCTAATATAATACCCCTACGCAGGCGATCGCGTTGTTTGCGTTCTCTGTGCCGCAATCCCAAACTTGCTTCTATAAATATCCTTTCCGATATCAACTCGTTGGCACGCTTTTGCAACCATTCTTCCGCATCAGCTAAAGGCTTTCCCCGCAACAACGAATCATCATCCCTCCCATTGATATGCCACTGGTACATGGCAGATCGTAACCCCTGTAACCACGTGCGGAAGTCGCGGTCTAACTCAATCCACTGACGCAAACGTTCCCATTCTCGGATTAAAGCTTCATGAACAATTTCTACAGTTTCTCTACCTGTTGCCTCATCACGTCCCGTCACAACTAAACGCTCTGAGGCAAGACGAATGACCAAACTCCAACTCTCGTTTCCCACCTCCTCACGAGTAGCCAAACGTCTAGTTTCCCCCGTACCTTCCCCTAAACGCACTAATTGAAGAAAAATCTGTCTTGCTTGTTCTTGCTCCGTTTCATTTAATCTAGCATAAACTTGTTCTGCATAACTTGCTACAGACGTTTTAACACCACCTATATCATTGTAAGTAGCATGAAGTAGCTGAGCGTTACTCTGTTTTGCCCAAAGTTCTTGCAAGGCAAACTCTAATAAAGGTAAATCTCCTGCAGAAGCACTCACGGCTTCTATAATTCGTTCGGTTAACCCAGACTCTAGCGTCACACCAAAAAGCCCTGCAGGTTTTTCTACAGTTGCTTGCAGTTCTTCACGGTTCATCGGACCGAGTTTTAAATCGCGATACTGTAACGCATCAGCAAACGGGCGATAAGAAAGAGACTGTGCTAAAAAGTCAGCCCGAAGCGTTAGTATAACAGTAAAGTCACTGAGATTGGTAGCTTCTATCAATCTATCTAAAAAAACCTGACGCTTTTGTGTATCCCGACACAGGGTATACAGTTCCTCAAATTGATCGGCAACAAGCAATAGACGAGTTCCAGGATTTTTCTTGAGAATACTTTGTAAAACGAAGTGTAAAGAATTTTCCTCATAGCGCAAGTAGTCAGCTAATTGCGTAATTTCCTCTAGTTGGTCAAATTTCGTTTGCAGTTCTTGTTGAGAAATAAGTGCAGCAGCTAAAGCATGGAATGGTTTCGAGCCCGGTCTAAAGGAAATAATCCGCCAATGACCTTCTTGCCGCAAACGGGGAATAAGACCGGCAAAGACGACGGAAGACTTTCCACTTCCTGAAGGTCCAATAACGGCTACTAGGGGTTTTGAGTGTACTGCTTCCACCAAAATTTGGGAGAAACTTTCTCGCCCAAAAAAAAATGGTGCATCTTCTTCTCGGAAAGCGAACAAACCACGATAAGGGCATTTGTCAGTAGGACGCCGCCCTAAATCTTCCCAACAAGGAGGTACAGTAGCAGGATTTTGAAAAATGACTGGTAGCCAACTTGCACTAGGAAATTGATACTCCAACCCCTGAAGTCGCAATCGTGCTTCTCTTTGAGCCAAGTATAAAGGTTTACCGCTAGCAAATGCTGGCAGAAAATACGTGACGAATGCTTGAGCAACAACATCTGGTACTGGTTCCCGCATCACAATAGTTTGAGGAATGTGCAATTGTTGTAGTTCAAATGCGAGTTCCATGCCCTCACAGGAGTTGAAAATGGCTAGTTGCAAGCCATTATCAACAGCATTTCTTAAGGCGTATCTGAGTTCATCAATTGTTAAACTTTCGGTTTGATTGATATAAATGCAACCGCTTTCGCTTTCTACTCCGCTATGACCAGCAAAAAATAGAATATCCCAAGATTTTTCCCACAGATAATCGTTAATTTCTTGGCGTTTTGGTTCTACAAGGAAGGTTGTCTCGCCATTATCTAAATTTTCTAGTACGTATCGGTCTTGTTGAATATTAATACCAGTACTGTTACCTAATATAGCTAGAATTTTGACTTTACCTGGTAATGTAGGTGTTTTTACTATAGTGCGAAATTCTACATCTGGGGTGCTTAGAGCAACTTCGGCAAAAGAGTTACCGTCTATTAAATCCCATAAATGCCAAGGTAGTTTTAATAACGATTGACTTGAAGTTCGTATAAGGACGCGCACTTCATTAGGAGGTATGAGATGTTGCAAGCACTTATCCCGTATAGGACGGAAAGAGTCAGACAACAGCCATTGGTTAAAAGATTGTCGCAAGGCTATTGCCGCTTTATTGCAGTCGTAACGCCATTGCCTTGCTGTTCCCACTGCTTGCACTCGGGAAGACTTGCCTGCACTTAAGTAGTTTACTCTCCAATTCTCGATCGCGATCGCTAGATTTGGGTTTGCGGGCAAATACCCAGTCACTTCCATTTCCAAGCGATTATTTTCTTCCTCGAGTGCGAGTGTTACCCGCACAACTTTTTCTAGATCTCCATCTAGCTTCAGGACAAGTAACTTCCGCATTGCTTGCACCTAACATTTATTTGGAAGTGGTTAGTTGTTAGTTGTTAGTTGTTAGTTGTTGGTTGTTTGTCTACTAACCACTAACTACTAACCACTAACTACTAACCCTCATTGCTTTTTTGCGGAATATCCACAGGGTTTGAATTATTTGAGCTAAAGATAGCCCTCTTTGTTCCTGCACAAAAATGAGTGGAACAAGTGCTACAAGTCTAAATAAGGCAGAAACGGCAAATAAGCCAGGAATACCTCCGAATAAACTGCTCTCTGCAATAAAGCCACCTATAGTAGTACCTAACGCACCACTAGCACCCCCAATAGCAGCAGCGATCGCAAAGTAGACAGATTGTTGTTTGACTGGTGCAACACTCAACTGCATATTATTGTTACACAAGTCAACGGCTGCTGAAGTTCCTCCAAGCAAAATATGGATTAGTGGTAACCACACCCAAATGTCAAAAAAATTAGCATCCACTCCGAGCCATAATAATGGTGCGATCGCAACTAAAATTCCTACTGATATTAATATGATACGATTGCCAATTTTATCGGATAATTTTCCCCATACAATCAACATCAGTAAATTGGCTGCCGCCTGAATGCTACCGTAAAGCGTTACTAAGCTAACATCTAACTTCAAATTGCTCAACATATAGAGATTGAAATAGGGAGCACTTAGGTTAAAAGCCAACATCCAGGAACTAAAATAGAAAAGAAACATTAAAAAATTGTTATTATTAATAACGTTTTGTACTACATTCTCATTAGACGAGTTTTCAACACTTTCTAGTTGAGATTCAGTAACATTTTCTGAATCCATTGGCGTGACAAGAGATGCATTTTGCATAACTGGATTCATATCCACTTGAAAATGCTGACACCCAATGCTGATAACTCCGGCACAAATTCCCAAAAAGACTATTACTCCATAACCCTGCAAGGTTCCTTCTGGCCATTTTGACACCACCAAACCCGCCAAAGGAACGCAGATCAAATTCGTGAGACTAGCAGCACTAGTTCGCAATCCAAAATATCTTCCTCGCAAGCGTCGGGGGACAATCGTTGCCATCCAACTCAACCAAGACGCACTTCCAAGTCCTCCCAAAAGATTGGTTAACAAGACGATCGCCAACGTCATCACAACTAACTGATGAGAATTTATCCATCCCAAGGTAGAAGCAATAATACCAACGATGAGGAATATCCAAAGGAGTCGAGCAATACCATGAGTCAATAAAGAATACCGAAAGCGACTCGTTGTCAGTTCTGAAAGGTAAGCACCCACAGGTTGGATTAAATTCACTACCATTGGAATGGAACAGATCATTCCGAAAATAACTGGGCTTGCACCTAGTTCCACCAAAAAGTTACTTAATAAAATCCCTGTGGTGGTTATAGAGAACACTGCGGCAAACACGGAATCCATCGTTGAGGCTTTTAGGCTCGTGCGAATAGCTTCCTTCTTTATGCCTGTAGGAGTACGTATCGGGGTAGCAGCTAGTTCTGAAATGGCAATTTGAGGGATTTTTGGAGCTAAAGAAGCAGCCGTCTCTGATGACATGGATTCCATACCTATCTCCACAGATGGGTCGGTTGATGGTTTGACAAGAAAATCGTTACTTTTCGTTATTTTAACTTGCATTTAAATTGGGGACTAGGGACTAGGGATTGGGGATTGGGCATTGGAGAGAGAAGGGAGGGGGGAGATATGGTAGATGTTTCTTCCTTATCTGACATCTTGCACCTCCCTTGTGGGAGTGGGTGGTGGGCTTTAGCCCTACCTACGAAACAATAAGCTTTTTAGCTGATGATTTTCGCAACGGAGCTGATGGTGCAAGATATCAGTTATCCCCAATCGCTAACCGCCAATCCCCAATCGCCAAAAAGATGAAAATAAGTATCCAGAAATTTTTAGGGGTTTTGGTTGCCATCGCCCTGTTGATAATTGGGTGCGATCGCTTACCAGACCTTGCAACAAAACATACTTCGGTAACCATCAAACTCAGTGGTTGGATAGCTAGCCCAGCCGAACAAAAACTTTTGAAACAAGTCCTGCATGAATTCGAGATAAAGCATCCAAATATCAAAGTGAAACATGAGGTTATTAATGACCAATATATGGATGTAATAAAAACTCGTTTAGTTGGAGAAGCCGCGCCCGATGTCTTTTATTTAGATGCTTTTGAAGCTCCTTTTTTGATGAGCCAGAATGTTTTGGAACCACTAGATACATACATTACCTCCGAATTTGACTTAGCTGATTTTGAGGAAACCCTATTAGAAACTTTTAAATACGGAAATTACATATACGGTCTTCCTAAAGATTATTCAACACTTGCTCTGTTTTATAACAAAAAAGCTTTTGCTAAAGCAGGTTTAGACAGCCCCCCAAAGACTTGGGAGGAACTCCGCACCTATTCCAAAAAGCTCTCCTCTGACCTTAACCAGGATAGCAGAATCGACCAATATGGCTTCGGTGAAATCCCTGAGTTAGCACGTCAAGCCTACAAAATTAAAGCTTTTGGAGGACAAGTTGTAGATCGCAACGGTTATGCAGCGTTTGCTAGTCAGGAAGCTTTACAAGGGTTGCAGTTAGCAGTAGACCAATATCAAAAAGACCGTTCTTCAGCACAAAAGTCTGATGTTGGGACTAACTCTGGGGGTGAAATGTTCGGTCAGGAAAAGGTTGCAATGATTGTTGAAGGAAGTTGGACAATTCCGTATTTGAAAGAAACTTTTCCCAATTTAGAGTTTGCAACCGCAGAAGTACCGACTATTAATAATCAAAAAAGCACAATGGTTTTCACGGTTGCTTACGTGATGAACAAGCAGTCAGAACACAAAGCCGCAGCTTGGGAATTAATTTCTTATCTTACAGGTAAAGAAGGAATGGCAAAGTGGACGCAAACAGGTTTTGCCTTGCCATCACGTAAATCTGTTGCTCAAAAATTGGGATATGACAAAGACCCGTTAAGGTCTGCACTATTAGCAGGCGTAGACTATGGGATGCCATGGCAACTCGGTAAATACCCCGCACCAGTTATGAACAATTTTGACAACCAGTTTGTCAGCGCTTTACTCGGACAACAACCTCTCGAACGAGCAATGCGGCGAGGACAGCAAGAAGCAAATGAATTAGTCAAAGCGATCGCAATGGAGTAATATGATTTTGGATTTTAGATTTGGGATGCGTGGATTGAGCAAACTATAGCAATCCTATTTGATTTGTAAATACACTGTAGGGTGGGCATTGCCCACCACTGAAGCTTTTGTGCGGCAAGCCCTACCTACATTACTTAAAATTGTTTATAAATGATTTAGGATTGCTATAGATGGAGTCATATTATTTTGGATACGTAGATCGAGAAGAGCTTAACAGTATTCTAGAAACAGCATACTTGTTCCAGTCACCTGAAAATGCAGTGCGTCTTTTAGATGCTTTGCAACGTGTCAAAGCCAAAACTAATCAACCTCAAACTATCGAGGAGCTTCGTAAGGAGTTTAATTTATACAAAATGTAAGTACACTCATATTTTGTAATATATGGGAGGACTTCAAGATGGAGCCAACAGCTATGGGGGCGGTCAGAGTTAGAGTAAAACTAACAAATGCAATTGACGAAGCAATGATAAGCCGAGGAGTGCTTGCTCCGCATTTGTTGAGAGAGTGTGAAACCGAAGCATTAGTAGATACAGGAGCACTTACTCTTGTACTGCCAATGCAGGTTGTCGAGCAATTAGGTTTGCGAATTAGAGGTAAACAGGTAGCCCGTTACGCAAATGGACTAGAGGAAACAGTAGGCGTTACTGAACCTGTTCTAATTGAATGTCAAGGAAGGGAAACTGCAGATGAAGGATTGGTAGTGGGAGATGAAGTTATGCTAGGTCAAGTTATTTTGGAAAAACTAGATTTTTTGGTAGATTGCAAAAATCAGCAATTAGTTCCAAATCCCGCCAATCCTGATTACCCGGTAGCAACTATCAAGTAAAGTATCTACCTAAATTTACGCTGTAGCAAACAACCCAATCCTAGAACTGCAAACGCAACCACTCCAATTTCAGCGCCCGGTTCGGGAACTTTTGTGGTTGAGTTAATCCTTAGAACTTGTCCCTGTCCTGCACGATCGCCCTTATTCGATACATAAACTGCACCATCAGGACCGACAGTAAGAGCAGTTGCTGACTCTAGCCCATTGCCACTCAAGAGAGTTGTGCGAGTTCCATCAGGAGCTATCTGGATAACAGACGCATCCGCAGCACCCGACCACTGAGGTACATTGGAATATTGTAGTGCATACAAATTACCTCTAGCATCAAATTCTAGATCGGAGAGTTGAGTAAAACCTTCTGCAAAAACTGTGACTTTGCCATCAGATGTGACTCGCAAGATACGTGCTTTTCCTACTGGGAAAGGGAAACCTGTATACTCGCTAATATACAAAGCACCATCGGGACCAAATGAAGCACCTGTTGGGACAGATTCAATCTCGATTTCTTCAGGAATGCGATCGCTTGGAGGTGCTTCAGGAGGTAAAACCTGTCCCGGTTCTGGGGTTGGGAAGACGGGATTAGATATCTTTTGCTTGGGAAGTACGGCAAAAGATTTCAAGTTGCTACCATCAAGCCCTACAGTTAATACATTATTAGCAGCCGCATCAATAACATAAGCAGTATTGTCCTTTATCGCCAAGGCATAAGGATTACTAGCTATCTCACCACTGACATCAAGGACATTTCCTCCATCAGCATTATTAGCCAATTCGTATTTTGCAAAATCAGCAATACTGGTTAGGGAACCCGTTTGAAAATTCACTTTATAAAGTTGTCCCCAACCTGGGGTGCTTTCTGGAAAATCATTGATAGTGGGATTACCACCATAGCCAATTAAAAGATAAGGATTTCCTGCGACATCAAATTGTATATCTTGAGGACCCTCTCCCGTACTTCCACTAGGTCTTAACGCTACGGACGGTAAACCTTCTAGTACGCGCTCTTGTTTGCCATCCTTCACCCTTGTCACTGCACCAGTCGCTCCAACACAAGAATCAAGACCTTCCAAACTTGGTCCGGGAATGCATCGCCCATCCCCACCGACTCCTGATTCTGTGATGTAAAGACTGCCATCGGGACTAAAGTTTAGACCTCTGACGTTATTGAGGCGATCGGCAACAACGCTAAATGAAGCAGCTACTGCTTTTTGAGTTTCAAGAGTAGTGACAAAACTAAATGCAAGAGTTGCAAAGCTTACAGTTAATTGAGATAAAAATGGTAAACGCATACAATAATTTATCGTTAAAAGGACCAGAATCTTTTGTGTTCATTAAAAATATTTCAATCTCTATACTTTTTACAAAGAACATATAGGATAATTGTGAGTGGTAGCAATGAACTTTTTTTCGATTGAATTGATATTTTTTTGTTTTTAATTTTCTTTCAATCTAAATTCAAAATTTCAACCACAAGTATGTGGGGCTAAAGCCCGCCAAAGCTTAAAGAATGTTTTAAAAGTGGAGGCTGAGGTCTACAAAACTTTATATCCTCCTAAATCCTTCTTTTTAAGGAGGACTTTGAGAAGGTTGTTCCCCCCTTTTTAAGGGGGGTAGGGGGGAGCTTGATATAACAGTAGACTTTACAAACATCCTCTTAATAAGGTGGGCATTGCCCACCCTACATTCCTACAATTTTTCGTAAATGATTAAAATTTTAAGCCAAAGCCTAACTTTTAAAACTTTGAAAGTATCAAAGTTCATGCATAATTCATAAGATGTAGGACGTTTATCCTGTAGATATACTTTGGTTTATTCAAAAGATTTACTTCACAAATCTCTACTTTACTAAAATTCATTCAATAGGTATATGTATCAATATATATTTCCTAATCTTATAATTTTGAAATAAGATTATGGTAGTTTTATTAAAATAGGACTAATTACAGACAGAACACCCTATATAGGAATCATAAATGATTTGTGAAAATTTTTAAGTACTGTAGGGGAGCCACCCGAAGTGCGCGGATTCCCCGCGCTGAGAGAAGTGGCGTTAAGTATTGCCCACTAATAAGACTTTTGGTAGGCAATGCCTACCCTACTACGTATATTTCAAAAATCAAAGAGGATTCCTATATATAGGAACAAACAAAAAATAATAACTTTATGATTCGGGAGCAACTAGAAGATATAGAAATTCAATTGCTATTAGAAGGCGTATATCGTTACTATGGATTTGATTTTAGAAACTATGCTTTAGCTTCAATCAAACGTCGAATTTGGGCAACCATTGAATCGGAAGGATTAACTAGTATCTCTGGATTGCAAGAAAAAGTACTACACAATCCCGAATCTATGGAAAAATTATTATTTAATCTTTCAGTTAACGTGACTAGTATGTTTCGCGATGCTAGGTTTTTTCTAACTTTAAGAAAAAAAGTCATTCCTTTATTACGAACATATCCTTTTATTCGTATTTGGCATGCCGGATGTTCGACTGGTGAAGAAGTTTATTCTATGGCAATTTTGCTTCATGAAGAAGGGCTTTACCACCGTTGCCGACTATACGCGACTGATATTAACGAAACTGTTTTAAAACAAGCAATATCTGGAATTTTCCCACTCGACCTCATGCAAAGTTATACTCAAAACTATTTACAAGCCGGAGGAAAAAAATCTTTTTCAGAATATTATACTGCTGCCTACGATAATGCTATATTTTCCTCTTATCTCAAAGAAAATATGATTTTCTCACAACATAACTTGGCTACTGATAATTCTTTCAATGAATTTCATGTTATTTTATGTAGAAATGTACTAATATATTTCAATCAATCTTTACAAGAAAGAGTCCATAATCTTTTTTATGAAAGCTTGAATAGATATGGCCTTCTTGGTTTGGGGCGTCAAGAAACAATCAAGTTTACTTGTCATGAAAAAGACTATGAAGTGTTAGATATGGATGAAAAAATTTATCGTAGAATTAGATAATAGATAGTAGTTACTCCCTTCTCGTCGGAAGATTACCTATACACCTAGAGCGATCGCCGCCCACCATTCGCGCTCTGTAGGGCATAGCCCCACCTACAAAGATCGGTAATTTTAGAGCCTAAAGGGAGTAGTAGTTATTAGTCACCGCTAACAACTAACAACTAACAACTAACCACCAACCACTAATGACTTTTAAACTGATTGCCATTGGAGCATCTTTGGGGGGAATCAATGCCTTGGAAGTTTTACTTCCAGGGTTACCGAAAAATTTTTCGGTTCCGGTAGCTATCGTTCTACATCGTCACAAAGATTCTAGTGATGATAAATTGAGAGTTGCTTTACAACAATACAGTCACTTGGCGATCGTAGAACCCCAAGATAAGGAAGAGATCTTACCGGGATGCGTATATTTAGCTCCTGCTGATTATCATTTGCAAGTAGAAGGTAGAAATAATACAATACCCAATCCTTATTTTTCCTTGTCTGTTGATGCTCCGGTAACTTATGCAAGACCATCGATTGATGTTCTCTTTAAAACTGCAGCAGATGCTTATGCCGATAAAGTCATTGGCGTACTCTTGACAGGAGCCAATTATGATGGTAAACAGGGACTGACAAGAATTAAAGCGCGAGGTGGTAAAACAGTGGTAGAAGATCCGTCCACTGCTGCTTGTGCAACAATGCCTAAAGCTGCTGTGGTAGCTGGCGTTGTGGATAAGATTTTACCTCTAGCAGATATTGCCCCATTCTTGGTAAAAATTTGTCATATTTAACAAAATTCTTATCTTATTATTTGTATAAAGAAAGTAAGGATTAAAGTCATTAAATAAAAATTACCAAATTTATAACTTAAGATAGTGTGAATAAACGAACCATAGGCGTCACAGTCAATAGAAAGACTTAAAAAAGCCTTATTTTATTTCTTAAAGCGTACTGATTCCGATGTCATTAGAACCAAAGGTTAACATTCTGCTGGTGGATGACCATCCAGAAAATTTGCTAGCCCTGGAAGCAATTTTAGATAGCTTAGGGCAAAATCTGATCCGAGCAACATCAGGTGCAGAGGCACTGCGACAACTTCTCAATCAGGATTTTGCTGTCATCTTATTGGATGTGCAAATGCCAGATATGGACGGGTTCGAGACAGCAGCACTTATTCGACAGAGAGAACGTTCCCGACATACACCTATTATTTTTCTCACAGCGTATAGCACCAGTGACACTATGGTGTACAGAGGTTACTCTGTTGGTGCAGTGGATTATTTATTTAAACCTATAGAGCCAGAAATTCTAAAGTATAAAGTATCAGCTTTTGTGGATTTGTTTCAAAAAAGCAATGAGGTCAAGCGACAAGCTGCACAACTAGCACTAATGAATAGCGAATTAAGAAAGCGCGAAGAAATGTTTCGTTCGTTAAGTGTTTGTTCGCCTGTAGGAATATTTCTAACGGATACATTCGGTCAATGCACTTATACGAATCCTCGCTATCAAGCTATTTATAGCATGACGCCTGAGGAGAGTTTGGGTGATGGTTGGACATTGGCAATTCATCCAGAGGAGCGACAACAAGTTATTGCTGATTGGTATGCTGTATCTAGGGAAGGGCAGGAATACAAAGGAGAATTTCGCATCCTCACCCATGAAAACGTTGAGCGTTGGGTACTTATGTCTTCATCTCCAATGCTTTCGGATGAACAACAGGTCATTGGTTATGTTGGTACGGTAGAAGATATTACAGAGCGAAAAAAAGCCGCAGAAGAACATATAAAGTTAATTCGCGAACAAACAGCAAGACAAGAAGCTGAAACAGCAAATCGTCTGAAAGATGAATTTTTGGCAACCCTTTCCCACGAACTTCGCACGCCCCTGACTTCAATACTTGGTTGGGCGAGATTATTACGCCAAAGAAAATTAGATGAAAAAGCTATATTTCGTGCTTTGGAAACGATTGAACGCAATGCTGCTTTGCAAGCGCAACTTATTGATGACATTTTAGATGTTTCCCGGATAATACGCGGGAAGTTACAATTGAATCTCGGACGAGTCAATTTAGCGTCTGTGGTTTCGGCAGTCATAGACAGCGTTCATCTAGAAGCCGAAAATAAAAAGATTCAATTGCAGTATATTGTTGAATCTACTTCAGAGTCAGCAGAAATACAAGAACGGGAAGACGAGAGGAACGATCCAGTACAACTAGCCGTGTCTTTGCGTCTCGCTCTGGCTACATCTTATTATGTCTTGGGAGATCCCAATCGCTTGCAGCAAGTCGTTTGGAATCTAATGAATAATGCACTCAAATTTACACCAGAAGGTGGAAAAGTTCAGGTTCGATTGTCAATGGAAGAGGGGATTGGGGATTGGGAGTTAGCGATCGCGAGGAATATCCCTTCCTCAATCCCTACTCCCCAATCGCCAACTTATATTCAAATTACAGTTAGCGATACCGGGAATGGTATCAGCTCAGAGTTTTTACCCTACGTATTCGATCGCTTCCGACAAGCAGATGGCAGTATCACCAGAAACCAAGGCGGATTGGGATTGGGGCTAGCGATTGTACGTTATCTAGTGGAAATGCATGGAGGAAGCGTTCGTGCAGAAAGTCCGGGAGTAGGACAAGGAGCAACTTTTACTGTAAGATTACCCCTTTTAGAAGCAAAAGAAACAGTAAAAAAGCAAATGGGGGGAGAGAGGAAGGAAAACGAGTCTTCCCTTACTCCCCCCAACATAGAATCTAAAATCAACTCTAGCCAGAATACTGTCCGCGACCTCAGTGGCTTACAGGTACTTGTCGTTGAAAATGATACTGATACTAGAGAGTATGTCACTACAGTATTGCAACAATATGGTGCTACCGTCATAGCTGTTGCATCAGTTCGTCAAGCACTTTCCACTATTGAGGAATCACTACCTGATGTATTAGTAAGTGATATTGGAATACCAGAGGAAGATGGTTATTCTCTGATTCGCAAGTTAAGAAACTTGGAACCAGAGATAGGAGGACGAATACCAGCTATTGCACTCACGGCTTACGCT
This sequence comes from Scytonema hankhaensis NUACC26, assembly GCF_045865695.1. NCBI lineage: Bacteria > Bacillati > Cyanobacteriota > Cyanophyceae > Nostocales > Scytonemataceae > Scytonema > Scytonema hankhaensis. The sequence goes on along the minus strand of NZ_BAACAP010000123.1, from coordinate 5,855 downwards.
AGAGAACAAGATTGCCATCAAGCGTTGGCATCAGGTTTTCAAGAGTATGTCACTAAGCCAGTAGAACCAATTCACTTGATTAATTCAGTGACAAAGCTGATTCAACGTTGATTTGTCACTGGTCACTGGTCACTGGTCACTGCTCACTGAACAAGATCTGGAAAAACTTCTTGCACTGCAGGATGAACTAAGCGATGGTTCTGCACGTTCAAACCTTTTGCTAATGCTGAGTTTTTCGCTAATGCCTCTACTCCTAAATTTGCTATCTGCAATACATAAGGTAGGGTACTGTTATTTAGGGCTTGTGTTGATGTCCAAGGCACTGCTCCTGGCATATTAGCTACGCCATAATGGACTACGCCTTCTTCTACATAAACTGGGTTAGTGTGTGATGTGGCATGAACTGTCTCAACACAACCGCCTTGATCGACAGCAACGTCTACAATAACGGAACCAGGACGCATCTGTTGGACTAAACCGCGCGGTACGAGTATGGGTGCTCTACGTCCGGGTACTAACACTGCACCAATAAGTAAATCAGCATCTTTAACTGCACTTTCAATATGCGCGGAGTTACTGTATAGCAGTTCGACTCTAGAACCAAATAATGTTTCTAAATAAGAAAGGCGTTCTACGTTAACATCAATCATCTGAACAGCAGCGCCCATACCTACGGCTATCTTAGCGGCTTCTGTTCCTACAACTCCACCACCTAAAATTACAACTTTGCCCGGTTTAACCCCAGGTACGCCTCCTAGCAAAACTCCTCGACCACCTTGTTGGCGTTCTAAAAATCTCGCTCCAAATTGTACGGCTAATCGACCAGCAATAACGCTCATGGGTGTGAGCAAGGGAAGCTTGTTGCTACCTGACTGTTCTACTGTTTCATAAGCGATCGCAGTTACGCCGCAATCTATCAAATGTTCGGTCAATTTTCTGTCTGCAGCTAGATGCAGATAGGTGAATAAAATTTGTTCCTTCTGTAAGAATTTATACTCGCTTGAGAGTGGTTCTTTGACTTTGATAACCAACTCCCGATTCCAAGCTGCATCTGGTGTGGAGACAATTGCTGCACCTACGTTCTGATAATCCTCATCTGTAAAGCCTGCACCGACACCCGCGCCTTGCTCTACAAAAATGTTGTGACCATTTTCCTTCAAGACTCGAACACTAGAAGGACTCAACCCGACTCGAAACTCTTGGTCTTTCGTTTCTTTCGGAATGCCAATTTCCATTGACGGCCTCTTATAATTTTTTTTAATTGTGTCAGTCTCATTCTTGGCCTTTTGAATCAATAACTACAATTTGACCCGAACTTACCCTGATATCACCAATGTACTCCAAACTTTTAGGATTGACGATCCCCGTCCTAGTTCTACAATACAATAGAGATTGTAAAGAAATGTAAATGGGGACTGGAAACTGGGGACTGGGGATGAGGAGATTTAATAGCTTTCCCCAATCCCCATCGCCCCTCAACAAGGAGGGGGCCCCGAGTTCCCCAATCCCCAATCCCCGTTAAAAAGAGGTTTTTAGATAATGTCACAACCACAACCAAGCGTTACGCCTAAATTAGAAGAACCAAAGTTTGGATTTAATGAGTATGCCGAGCGTTTAAATGGTCGAGCAGCAATGATTGGCTTTATCCTTATGGTCGCGATCGAATATATTACCAATCAAGGAGTATTATCCTGGCTTGGTCTAAGATAACCAGTGAGCAGTGAGCAGTGACCAGTGACTGTAAATCTAGTTGTGGTACGGGCGTCCTCGCCCGTCTTATTGTGCTATCTTCAAAGCACAACAGATAACTTCTCTCTACTTTGCGAACTTATAATGAAAAAGAGGCTCTCAGTAAAGAGCGCCGTTCATGATTGAGATATTCTTAGTATATTTACAGAAAAAATTAACACCGAATAAACTAAGCTGTGATGAATGTTATATTTCCCCGTTTTGTAAAATCCGCCTACCGTAGAGAACCAATCATCAGTGTCTTGATTACGATGGGAATCGTAGATGCAGTTATTGGTGGATTTAATGACAGTTGGTCATTGTTTGTTATTGGCTTAGGAACAGCAGGTATAACGCTTGCCTACAGATTATGGCGCGTTCAGCAACGTCCTCCTTTACCTGAAGAACCTGTCGTACAGCATTACTTGCCCGATCGCTCGTCAAGTTCTGCCTTACCCCTACTAACAGTATCTAAGAAAAAACCGCCCTATTAATAAATTTTTTATGTTAATCTGGGGAGTTTTTGCTGGTTTCAAGCATTATGCTCCTCTACTTTCCATACCAAGGTATACTTAAAAACACAGTAAAACTATTATTGTGTTAGGTATATGCTTAGATTGAGAAAAAGGAATCTTCCCCACTCCGCACTCCCCATTCCCAACTCCCTTTTTAAAGCTAGATGGTGGGCGAATCTTGAATCAAAAAGTTTCTTTAAAAAAAATTTAATTACTTTGCTAAGCGTAGCAACTGCTACTGCTGTTGCTCCCCTATTGCCAATTTCTTCTACGGTTCTCGCCGAAACTCAACTTATATCTCAAACTCAAGCTGTACCCGTTCCCGAACCATCTACAAACTTTAGCAATCCACCACTATTGCTATATAGCTTTAGAGAAAATCTAGGAACTATTAAATCTCTTGCCTTTAGTCCCAATAGTCAAATTCTTATCAGTGGCGGAGCAGAAAACGAGGGGATTATCCGTATGTGGAGTACGTCAACTGGTAAAACAATTGCCAAGATTGACAGAGCTCACAAGACAGCAGTGGAATCTATATTGATTTCACCGGACGGTCAAACGTTAGCAAGTTGTAGTTCTGATAACACGATTAACCTTTGGAATTTGGGTAATAATCGGTTTACTCGTTCTTTTGTGGGGCATACCAGTAACGTGCTATCTTTAGCAGTGACTCCAGATAGTAAAATTCTTGCTAGTGGTGCATTAGACGGCATTCGCTTATGGGATTTGCTACAGCAGCGTCCGCTTGCAACTTTGGTTCGCTTTGACAATTTTATTTATTCACTAGCAATTAGCCCTGATGGTCAAACACTTATTAGTGGTGACAAAAGAGGTACTATTAAATTCTGGGATCTAAACTCTGGAAAATTAATTCGTACAATCCCAACCGCTCATTTCGGTATTATCACCAAAATAGTCTTTACCCCAGATGGAAGTAATTTTGTGAGTGCTAGTCACGATCGCACAATCAAAATTTGGGATACTAACACTGGCTCCCTCGTTCGTACTTTAACAGGACACAATAATTGGGTCAATGCGATCGCTATCAGCCCTAATGGACAAACTCTTGCAAGTGCAGGCAGAGATGGAATTAAACTGTGGAACTTAACAACAGGCGAGTTATTAAATACACTTTACGGGCATAACGATTGGGTGAGCAGTATTGCTTTTAGTCCTAATGGAACAATGTTGGCTAGCGGGGGATTTGATAGAAGAGTTAATATTTGGCTAGCTCAATAGCGATGCGATAGGAATTATTAATAATTATTGTAAGGTTTTCCTGCACGGTTTTACCCCCCTTAGTCCCCCCGATGGATTGGGGGGAAATTCAATTTCTAGCTTTGGAAAGGGAGGAAATTCAATTTCCGATTCCCTCCCCTTTACAACTACGGTGTACACACAAGTTGGATTTACCCCCCTTAATCCCCCCGATGGATTGGGGGGATTAAGGGGGGTAAAACTACAACAAATACAGCAACCCAAAAAGGATGATCCAAATGACATCAACAAAGTGCCAATAAATCTCCGCTGCTTGTATACCAAAGTGATGTTCGTTGCTGTAATGACCCTTCTTAAAAGATCGCCATAATACAGCAAGAATTGCTAAAACACCAACAGTTACGTGTAAACCGTGAAAACCGGTTAAGACGTAAAATGCACTAGCAAACAAATTAGTATTCAGACCAAATTCAAGATGAGTATATTCATACACCTGTCCTACTAAGAAAATAATACCCATGGCAGCAGTAATTGCCATCCACAATTGCGTTCCCTTCACATCATCCTTTTTAATTGCAGAATCTGCATTATGAATGACAAAACTGCTAGCAATTAGGTTAACCGTGTTCACTCCAGGTAACAAGAGTTCTAATTCAGGTGTACCTTCGGGAGGCCAAACAGGAAGTGTTGAACGGTAGGCTAAATAAGCTCCGAACAACCCCATAAAAATCATTCCTTCAGCAACCAAGAACATGAGCAAACCAAATATACGATGGTCTGGATGTTCTTCATGATGAGCATCTACAGTTGCTGCATGGTGATGATTTAGGTCAGCCTTTGCTGGGTCGATGGTTTGACTTTGCATGAATCTTTTGTTGAATTATGAATTATGAATTGTGAATTATGAATGAGGAAAATTTTTAGAATTCATCATTCATAATTCATCATTTATTTGCGTTCTTCCAAATTGGCAGCTATGGAAGGATATGGTTCGTCGGGATCGGCACGCAATACCGAACTTGGACCCATGGACTTATTGGGATCGGGGTCTTGTAAGGAAGGCTCTTGTCTGAGGTTTTCTAAGCCATAGTCATAGGGTCCGGTTGCTAGGACTGGAACTGTTTCAAAATTTTCTATGGCTGGAGGCGAACTCGTCATCCACTCTAAGGTAAGTGCTTTCCAAGGATTATCACCTGCTTTGGGTCCGTACATCCAACTCCAAATAACGTTGATAATGAAGGGAAATGTAGAAACCGCCAAAAGGTAAGCACCATAGGTGCAAATTTCGTTCAAGAAAGTGAATGCAGGATCGTACTGTGCAACTCGTCGGTTCATACCTAACATACCCAATTTGTGCATGGGCATGAAGGTTAAATTCAGACCAACGATTGTGAGGGCAAAATGAACTTGACCCCAAAATTCGTTCAGCATCCGTCCTGTCATCTTGGGGAACCAATGATAAAACGCTGCATAGATTCCCAGAACACTACCGCCAAACAACACGTAATGTAGGTGTGCGACCACAAAGTAGGTGTCGTGGACGTGAATATCAAAGGGGACTGCTGCTAACATTACACCACTAATACCACCGATCACAAAGATACCAACAAAACCCATTGCGAACAGCATGGCAGTACGTAAGTGGATTTTTCCACCCCACATGGTACCCAACCAACTAAAAATTTTAATTCCAGTAGGTACGGCAATAATCATGGTGGTGATCATAAAGAACATCCGCAACCAACCAGGAATACCACTAGTGAACATGTGGTGCGCCCACACAATCAATCCCAAAAAGCTAATTGCTAAACTGGAGTATGCGATCGCTTTATAACCAAAAATCGGTTTGCGGGAATGAACGGGGATCACTTCAGAAATTACCCCAAAGAAGGGCAAAATCATGATGTATACCGCCGGGTGGGAGTAGAACCAGAACATATGCTGGTACACAACAGGGTCACCACCACCAGTAGGATTAAAAAATGTTGTTCCTGCGAGCAAGTCAAAGGACAGCAAAATTAATCCGGCGGCTAGCACTGGCGTGGAAATTAGAGCTAGAGCTGAAGTTGCCAACATTGCCCAGCAGAACAGAGGCAATTGGAGGAATCCCAAACCGGGCGCACGCATTTTCAGCATAGTTACAAGGAAATTTAGCGCCCCCAAGATTGAGGATGTCCCCAACAGTAAGACGCTAATAATCCAGATAGCCTCTCCTACTTGACCCGTGACCAAACTTAAGGGAGGGTAGGAAGTCCAACCTGCATCTGGTGCATCACCTACAACTAAGCTGGCAATTAACAAGATACCTGCAGGAGGAATAATCCAGAAAGCAACGGCGTTAAGGCGGGGAAATGCCATATCCTTTGCCCCAATCATTAAGGGGATCAAAAAATT
>NZ_BAACAP010000122.1:0-27153 GCF_045865695.1 Scytonema hankhaensis NUACC26 | reverse complement strand
GAGATTAATAAGTTTCCTTTTCTTTTCTCCGAGGTCATCCCTGTATATGTCTATACATTTCGACCAACGAATCGCACTTATCTTCAGTTTTCAAGGTTCATGCTATAATTGTACCTCTTCAATAGGTACAATGTCAATGTCTAAACCAGATATTTATATTACTTTTCGAGTCATACCAGAGGAGAAAGAAATCTTGAAACAGTATTGCGAACAAACCGGAAGACAACAAAGTGATGTAATGCGAGAGTTTATTCGCTCTCTTAAAAAGAAATTAAAGGCATCCTAAAGAATACCTGGGCTTTTCATCCCTGGGCTAAAGCCACAGGGTTTTCAACCTTTTTCCTTATAATTGCCGTTCCCAACCCAACCTATGTCTGACCAACAAAAGCAATCAAAATTTCCACCTACCCAACAGGGGTTGGAATATTATTGTGCGTCACAATCAATTGAATTGAGTGAATGCTCTGAGCCGGAATTCCGATTGGAACTGGTGGAGGGCAAGTTTTTAGTAGGTGGAACTATAGAAGGGAGTCGTTGGTTGCTCAAAGAAGCTTTAATCGGTTGGGGATTGGAATCTGCCATTGCATTCGCTAAGCTTGAAAAATGGTGGGAAGCGTTAAGACTAGCATATGAAGTTCCCCATCAATCGCCAGATGAGTGGTTGGCTTGGGCAGAAGATTTGCCTCTCGCAAAAAATTACAGTCATGATTGGTGGATACCTCTTGGTTCTAGGTATAAAGGTGAACATCGTTGGACGAGAGACAATCTGCGGCAAGCAATCTCCACTGCTGTCAGTCAAGCTGGCTTCGGGTCGTGCTTTGGCCCGAATTACGGAATGCAGCTCGTCCAAGATGTATTCACCCCAGATATACTCATAGTCAGTGACCTTCGTTTGACAGAAAACATATGCCATAACTGCTATATGAATGGTTCTGCAGATTTGGCGATCGAGATTCTGCTCCCAGAACGGACAGAAATTGACGAACAAGTGAGATGGCAGTACTACGAACGGGGTGGCGTTCAACATTATTGGACTGTTAATCCCGTGACTCAGGAAATTCAGTTTTGGTGGCGATCTTCTATTGGATATCAGTTGCAAACTCTTGACCCTGATGGGTGTTACCGAGCAATAAATGGGTTAACCTTTAGCCCAGAACTGTTTTGGTCGCTGGAGTTGCATTTACCAGCATTTACCAGTACGAGACAGGAAAGACGGTGGGTACTTAAGTATGAAGAAGGACTAGAAGAACTCAGTTGGGGTTCTCTTCCTTTCAGCCCCGTTGTGGATTTGCAACCCCATGCCATTCAACCCGAACAGTTTATTGCTTGGTGTCCGGAAACTAAGCTTGAGAGTGGACCGTTGATTGGTGGCGGTGAGATTGGGACGCGAAATGCGATCGCTATGTTACTGATGAGTCTGGGTTTAGTTGAAACCGTAAAGCTCATGCCCGGTTATGAGTGGGTACGAATTCTGCGACGTATCGAACGGCAACAGCAGCAAGATGCTCGACTCAGGCAAGAATGGTGGCAGTATGCTCAAACATTAGCTCAACAATTGCGATGGTCGTATCAAGTCGGTGGAGTTGGTCTTATTGGTGACTTAACAAAAGATTTGCCCCTCAATTTCTGGTCAGAAATTCATCTCATTTTATGGGAAGTGCCAGAAAAATTTAAGAAGTGGCACTTTTTGCAAGGTTTGCCAGACAAACCTCGGGTTTGTCTCACAGAAGTGAAATGGGCAACACCAGCCCAATGGCAAGAAATTTGTGAGAAAATGATGATTTTGGTTGGGCGATGGCAAGGTCTCGAGCAACCGCTTAGAAGGAAAGGGCTGCAATTTCATTGGTTAAGCGATTAGAGAATACACTGTAAACTACCCACACGCTCACTTGCGTTACAGTGTGGGCTTTTAGTAAGACATAATTTAGTAGCCCTGAAGAGTCCATACCTCGCTAGGGCAGCATAAACCATTCGAGCCTCTGGGCGGGTTTACAAAAACAGCCCCAATAGCAGCAATATTTTTGGCTCCGTTAAAATCAGCATCCCCACTCCAAGAACAAGCGTCATTGGTACATTTGAAGCGTTTATCAGAACGGATGCCAATACGTAGGCAAGAATGGCACGTTTGACTGGTATAAGCAGGAGGCACAGCAATCACCTCTACACCTGCTTGAATTCCTTTATATTCCAAGAAAGAACGCAATTGATAAAAACTCCAAGAGTTAGAACGTCTACGTTCAGTTTTGTTTCTTGGCTTTTGGTTGGTTCTTTCTCGGATACCAGTTAAGTCTTCAATTGCCACTATTGCATAAGTAGATAATGCGTTCTCATTAATTTGCTAGAAGAATGTTGTGGTTAAGCCATTGTTGATAGCGCCTCTCTTTCCCCGACAGCCGTTTCAACATCTGTCTCGTTCTACGACGAGTAGACCTTGTGCCTTCCCTTGGCTTTGACTCTTATTTGCTTATAAAGCAAAGCTGCTGTACTCGACCGAGTACAGCAGTTTGATACTGCTTACAAGAGGATTAACTCAATGACCATCATTGAGGGAGGAAGACGAGTTGTTCTTAAAACTGTGGTACTGTGTTTGGCAATCTTGACATTGACCTCACTTAAATTATTGAAATTTATTTTCAACTAACTCAGATAACTTTACTAAGAATTCTCATACTTTGCAAGTCAAAAACAATAAAGAATTTTTATGATTTACTTGATAAACAGTCGATATTATTATTAAAGATACTGTTGTCATCTCAGATAATTAATGTAAAATATTCTCAATTGCTTTCCCACACCTTGTCGAAACAAAAGCAAATGTCTCTTAACTATATACTGCGTCTGGAATGTCGGGGAATAGGGTTTCCTAATCCCCTTTTTCATGTTTTCGTCATTACAATATTGACAAGTGAGACTTCTTTGTATCTGGAGTCAGAGTTGAACTTTTTAGAGCTTATTAAAAAATCTTGTTAAGAAAAGCTGATAAGAATTTGCAATTACAAGCCAATTTACTATAAATTGAACTTTCAAGACCAATTAATACGGTTTTAAAAATAAATTGCAAAAAGAGTTGCCCCTTCTGAACAATAATAGAGGGCGACAATTAGGGTGTGGGAGCAAACAATGAGATCGCCGGAACTACTCAAAATACTGATCCTTACCAGTACAGTATGGGTCAGTATCATACATTCAGCCAAGAGTGTTGAAATACTTGGAATGGAAAGCAATGACACATCAGTTGCGAAAGTTCAAAGTGACTCTACTTTCATCAAAGATATTCGCCGAATCAGTGAGATAGAATATGTTTCCAAAAGTGTAGTCTTGTTAGTGCAAACGCCAACACCAACCGACCCTTCTTCTGTCCCTTCTCAAGAAACGGGACAACAAGGTGTTGTACTAGTGACGGGAGTAAAAGCAATTCCTACGAGTAAAGGTGTGGAAGTTATTCTACAAACTCCTCAAGGCGAACAGCTACAACTTGTAAATCGCAGTGCGGCTAATAGCTTTATTGTTGATGTTCCAAACGCGCAGTTGCGATCGCTCCTGGTTGCTTAAACTTTCAAGCTTGAACATACTGAATCCAACTGACGTAGAGATTGCCAGAAGTCGAGAATCTGTTCTGCTACGATTTCCGGCTCGAATAAGTGAAAAAAATGCCGTCCTTTTTGACATTCCCAATAGCGATCGCCCTCCATCAAAAACGGTCGCCATCCTTGCAGGGCATCGCGTTCTACGATGAGATCGTCAGTGCTACCACAAACCATTAAGGGCACAGGGAGTGGACAGGGAGGCACGCTTAACCGTTTAAACAAGGAGTGAGGTGAGAGCGAGCAATTCTTATCTTGCTCCAAGATACTTTCTAGAAGCTTGACGGTGTGTTCATTCTGATAGCCAAATAGATTGTACACCATCGCATTGAGAATTTTTTGGTGACTTAAGAAAGGGAGATGAGTATAGTAATGAACTTGCCAGTCAAGGGCTGCATCAGCACCCACAGCTAATAAAGTTAAAGATTTAACTTTTTCTGGATATTGACGCGTATATAGTAGCCCTAGTAATCCTCCCGTGCTATGACCAATCAGATGCACAGGTTGATTGCTTGATTCGAGATAACGATGCAGCTGCAGTACCGCAACATCTAAGGAACTTGCTTCATCATGAGTTTGACTATATTCCCACCGGGTAATATTTATATAACGTGACAGTTCACGCAATAGCGGTATAGCAAAGCATAACAAACTAGGGCTTGTATTCAACCAAATGGCATCTGACTGTTTAGACATTAATTTAACCCACAAGTCATTAGATTTGTAAAATTATTGTGTTAACTAAAATTTGTAGAGACGTATTATAGTACGTCTCTACCTAACTGCATACTCAGTCGCTACATGACTAAACTGTTAATAGCGATCGCACTAAACACATCAAGACTATTCAATAGCAGATAAGCGAAGATTGCTCCGCCAATCCCACCGATCAAAAAGCCCTCAGTAAATTCACTCCATCTTTCAGTAGAATTGATACTCCGTGGTACCCGAGGAACTGTTACTACTGAAGCTGATTGTGGATATATTTCTTGCTGTTTTACAAAAATGGTAGTGCCATAAATCGAAAAACCAATTGTCAGAATGAGAATCAAACTGCCTGCGGCTAGTAAACCAACCAAGCTACCTGCATTACTATTGCGTAATAAACCTAATGAACCTATTGTGGCAAACGGACCAACCAACCAGTAACCATGAGCCATACCAATTTCCAATCCCCGTAAAAGAGGAGAAACACCAGGACGGTAAATTGGTAAGTATTTAAGAAACTTCAGCGTCAAATCAGAAGAGTTGACTGCGGTTGCGAAATTACCCGTTTGGCGATTCATCCCAGACGGTTGAATCATGTCACCATTTTTAAAATCAAATCCGGCTTCAATTGCACGGGCGCGGAGGGCGTGCCAAATGTGACCTAACAAAAATATGAGCGCTAAAACAAAATGGAAAGTTACCAACCAACCACGGCTGGAAACTATACCAGCATCCGTTTCTATCGCTCTAACCGGACCATAAAAAACTTCAGGATAGACGGTGTTATTAACTGCCGCAAAGTATGCTGCCAAAAAGCCCATGTATGCTACAGCACCAATGCTGTAAGACAAATACGCTTCTCCGGAATAAATCAAAATTCGGCGTGCCCACCTCATAGGCTTAGTTAAAATGTGGAAAATGCCACCGCCAATTAACATCAAACCAACCCAGATGTGACCACCGACAACATCTTCTAAGTTATTAACAGCTGCCATTCCCTCTGGTCCCCAAGCCCCAAATAGATAGCCAAAGATGTGGAATGGGTTGAGCGTTGGATGATTGATTACTCTTACATTTCCACCACCAGCGACCCAAGGGTCAAACAGTCCACCCCAAAACATCGCCTTGGCAACTAAAGCCAAAGCACCCAAACCTAAAAGCATTAGGTGAATGCCCAGGATTGTTGTCATCTTGTCCTTGTCTTTCCAGTCATAGCCAAAAAAGCCAGCCCAAGTAGGATTGTCTTCTAACACCTCTGGTCCTAGTAGGGAGTGGTAAATACCACCAGCTGCCAGAATAACTGAAGGGATAAGATGCAAGACGCTGATTACGAAGTAGGGATAGGTGCTAATGATTTGCCCACCAGCACCAACACCAAAACCAAGAGTCGCAAGATGAGGCAGCAGAATTAACCCTTGCTCGTACATTGGTACATTAGGATTAAAGCGCGACAACTCAAACAGCGTCATCCCCCCAGCCCATAACAAAATCAATGCAGAATGGGCAACATGAGCGCCTAGTAATTTGCCAGATAAATTGGTGAGACGAAAGTTACCAGCCCACCAGCCAACATCAGGTATTTGTTGCTTGTAGGGGCTATCTTCAATTACTGCTGTCATTTAGAAAACTCCTTGAGAATATTTAGCAATTTTTCCGGACTCATATTTCCAGATACTTGCTAATAAGTAGCATTAAATTAAGTTCAGCTAATCGGTTGGGGAATAACTGCCTCCTGACTCACCCTACCTTTGCGAAAATCGAATCCACGAGCTCGTAAGGCGTGCCAGATATGTCCTTGGAGAAAGAAGAAGGCTAGCCAGAAGTGAGCATTAGCTAACCAAGTTCGGGAAGTTACCAGATCGGGATCGACTGATGAAAAATACGGCACGATATTCTGCCTAACCACAAGCGCTGGACCATAAAAAACTTCGGGATAAACAGTGGTATTTACCGATACGAAGAGAGTTGCGATAAAACCCATCAGTGCCAAAGCGCCCAGACTGTAAGAAAGATAAGCTTCTCCAGACCAAACAAATAGTGGATGCGTCCAAGTAAAGGGTTTGGTGACAATGTGGAAAAGTCCACCGAAAATTAACATCCCACCAACCCAAATGTGACCGCCAACCACGTCTTCTAGATTGTCAACGCCAGCAATCCAGAATTTACTAATTGCGCCAAACAGATAGCCAAAGATGACAGCCGGGTTTAATGTCGGATTTGTAATTACCCGCACATTCTCAATGTTTGGGTCATACAAACCACCAAAGTACATTGCTTTGGCGACTAACAAGAATGCACCACAACCTAGTAAAACCAGGTGAATACCAAGGATTGTGGTCATTTTGCCCGTATCTGCCCAATCGTAGCCGAAGAAAGGAACTTTGCCCTCCAATTTTTCCGGACCGCGCAGGGAATGAAAGATTCCCCCAAAGCCCAGAAAGGCTGAGGAAATCAAATGCAAAGCTCCAATGACGAAGTAGGGATAAGTATCCACAACTGTACCACTAGCGCCAACTCCCCAACCCTGAGTAGCTAGGTGAGGTAGCAAAATTAAGCCTTGCTTGTACATTGGTTCTGCCGGATTAAAATGGGCTAGCTCAAATAAAGTCATAGCTCCAGCCCAGAAGACAATTAAACCAGAATGAGCAACGTGAGCGCCCAGTAGTTTTCCCGATAAGTTGGTAAGCCTTGCATTACCAGCCCACCAAGGCGAGTCGGAGAGGTCTTGCTCCACCGACAGCGGACTTGTAGAAATTGTCATTATTTACCTATGATTTGTTGATAATTTCGTTCAACAACTTTAGAAACGAGCTTACACTAAAATTTCAGTTAATGCAATTCTATGTCATTAAATATTTTGAGGAAGAAGTCAAAATGCTGCTGTGTGGGTACAAGCATAAACAGGATTTACGCAACTGGCACAATCGGTTTAGATACGGCTTCACCACACCTGCGATACTATCCTAAGTATTAATGCTTAAAAATTTTTCAAAAACAGGAAATGTTACAATTTGTAGAAATGTATTTTAAATGACAAACTTTGCCACCTTTAGTCTGTTTGTTCTGATTTTATCTTTGTTAGTTTTTGATACCCACCGATCGCCCTTGGCGCAAGCCGTACCCGGCTTATCGCTCAGCGCTCTTTACCCTTCAATCCCTTGATATATCTGCCTACTTCAATTATTTTGCTTGAATTAGTTGACATATATTTTCATTAGTGCTTGAATAAATTCAAGGAAGAGGAAGGATGTTTACAAAACATCCTTGTAACTCCTGCTGTTGAACTGTAGTTACCTTGTTTTAAAAGGACGCTAACAACGTTTCTTCAAGGAACAACTTGGGAATATACAGAGATCGCAAAACTGTTAGAACACTGTTGTCAAATTAAGTCAGGGGGTTTACTCCATCACGAACAGACTAACAATCTCTTGTTAGTTAACAATTTGTCTCAAGTTCAGATAAACATTGACACTACATATGTCGTTGCGATGTCTTGATGTGCATTGCAAATGCAAGCTTATGATTTCATAAGTTATTAGCCGAACTCGCTCTTAGAACGATACTACAACATTAATTCAGATCTTTTGTTCCATACATCCATGCATCTGCTCATTCCTAGAAGTAATTTCTAGGGATGATTTCTTTCCATGCATATAGTCTTGACTAAGGAGGCAAAAGCGACATAATGCAGACATACGGTAATTCCAGTGTTAAATATGATTGGTGGGCAGGCAATGCTCGCTTTGCTAACCTCTCCGGTTTATTTCTTGGCGCTCACATCGCGCAAGCAGCACTGACGACTTTGTGGGCTGGGGCTTTTACTTGGTTTGAAATTTCTCGTTACAACCCTGAAATCCCAATAGGAGAACAAGGACTGATTTTACTTCCCCTGGGTGGGGCTAATCCTGATTGCAGGGGGTATATGGCACATTGTTGTGCAACCTTTTGGTTGGGTACGACAAATTTTTCCCATAGACAATAGCGATGAAATCCTTTCATACAGTTTGCTTGGGTTAGCTTTAATGGGTTTTATTTCTGCTGCTTTTGTGGGTAACACAACAGTTTTCCCTATCAAGTTTTATGGTGAAAACCGTTTGGCAATGGCAGATATCCAGTTCTTCTTGGGTGTATTGGCTTTTCTAGGTTTCATTTGGCACTTTTGGCGATCGCGTCAAGAGGTTAACTCTTAATTGAGTGCATTCAACATTAGCTAAGTATCATTTCATGCCTGTGGCCAAACACTATGAACTACAGGCATTTTTATAAAAGATGAGGATAAGTAATTATGATTACAATCTTTTGTGCTTTTTGTGCATGGGGAATTCTACTTTTCACCATTTGCAGTGTATGGCGAACTCTCAGCAAAGGAACAAATTATGTCAAGATGTTGCATCAAATTCCTTGTACCGGTTGTGAGTATTTCACAAATGATTATCGATTAAAATGTACAGTACATCCTAAAAAAGCTTGCTCGCTGGAGGCTCTTGGATGTATTGACTTTGAGATGAAAACGAGTTGCTGTAATGCTACCCAAACAGGCAGACGAAAACCGTATTAAATTAAACTGACAATTGCAAATTTTTCCTGAAAATGCAGCAAAATACGAGCAAATACAAGGTTAATCTAGGTACAGTTCAGGAAACTTTGTTCATGACTCTTTGGGCAAGAGGTACTGAAGCAGGCAAACCAGACCCCATTCTTAAAGATACAAAATCCGTTGAGGTGATGAACCAAATAGACTATGACTTTTCTAAATTAGCAACAGCTACAGGAAGTCAGATTGGTATTTGTTTGAGAGGTCAGATTTTAGACCAATGGGTACAGTCTTTTCTCAAAGATAATCCTGATGGTATTGTTGTTGAAATTGGTGCTGGATTAAATACACGTTTCGAGCGAGTGGACAATGGTAGTGTGCGCTGGTTTGATTTGGATTTACCAGACGCGATCGCGTCGGCGAGAAAACTTTTTTCAAGAATGCGATACGCCTTTAGGCGTTAAGCTCCGCTTATCGCCGTCGATTCATTGCCGCCTCAGCGTTAGATTCCCATTGGGTTGATATCGTAAAAAAAGCTGGCGCTCGACCTGTGATGTTCGTGGCAGAAGGGGTGTTAATGTATCTAACAGAAGAGCAAGTTAAACATCTATTTGCACTTATATATCAACATTTTCCTAGTTCATACTTTGTCTTTGATTCTCTGTCACATTTTATGGTGAAACATCAAAAGCAACATGATGCCATGAAATATTATGAAGCTAGATTTCAATGGGGAATCAAAGATGTCCGTAACATTAATAATTGGAACTCTCATTACCAAGTTTTACAGGTCAAAACGCTCTACGATACACCGCCTAGATACTATCGTCGTATGGGATTCATCAACAATTTGATATTTAGAGTTCCGCCGTTTAGTCGTATGTATCGCCTCAGTCTTGTCCAACTTAGTTGAGAAGGACGATCTCGCAAGTCCCGAAGACCGGGCAGCAATTGTTACAACTATTTGGTGTAGATAACTACTAAACGCTTTCTCAAAAGGACGTTGGAAAGTATTAAGTGAATACAATTTGATACTAAATTACCTAAATGAACTTTCTGAAAATAACTTGCGAATGATTTCGTTTGTATAGCCGTAATTTCCTAATTGATAGGCTGCACTAAATTTTACCTTTGATTTAAGCAAGATGACTACACATCTTCTCACAATTCAATTAGGAATGCTATAGTAGTCAGTAGTCAAAAAAAAGTAAAAACACTCATGTTCCGCACTCTCAGAGGTTTTTAGATGAGTGAAATTGTTTTTTTGGTCGAAGATGACCTAGACGGTGGCTACACTGCTAGAGCACTTGGTGAGTCCATTTTTACACAAGCGGATGACTTGGAAACATTGAGAGAAATGATACGGGATTCAATTCAATGTCATTATCTTGATGAGGCAAGCCGCCCTAAGATCGTCCGCTTGCATATAGTGAAGTAGTATGGGCGATCGCTATATCGGAAACAATTTGTTCAAGAATTGAATGAGTGTTTGTATATCGTAATATAGAAATTTGTCATGATTACTTATAATATGCCAAATAACTTGTTCTTTTGTGATTATGACTTCCACACAAATTGGTGCTAAATTCCTATTAGTCTGAACGAGAAATCCGGCTCGTTGCAAGGCGCGTTTTGTCCATACTGCTTCTACACCCTCACCCACCAAATCAACTACACCACGTACTTGTGAATTAAGATGAAACTCTCCAGAAGCAATATCAAATTCCACTCCTTCACTGCGGAAAGTTTCGGCAAACGCACCACTTAAAACTAAGTCTTCTGGTGCGCCAACGTGCAAACTTCCATTGCTTGCTAATAACCAAACTTTGTCTGCTAAACGTAAAGCTAAATTGAGATCGTGGGTGGATAAAAGAATCGCTTGGTGATTTTGCCAAGCAATTTGACGCAACAATTGCATAATCTCCACGCGCCTGGGTAAATCTAAAAATGCTGTTGGCTCATCAAGTAGCATGACAACAGGTGATTGTGCTAAAGCACGTGCGATCGCAATTTTTTGTCGTTCTCCGTCACTAAGTTCGCTAACATGGCGTTCTGCTAAGTGTGTTGCACCGACAGATTTTATTGCCCAAGTGACAATAGCTTCGTCTTGCGGTGTTAACTTTCCCCACCAATCCGTGTAGGGATAGCGTCCTAAAGTCACAAAGGTGTAAGCTGAAAGCATTCCCACATCTATCTTCTCAGTCAGTACCAAGCTGAGACGTTTGGCTAATTCTTGCGGTGGTAATTTGTAAACATTTTCTCCTAACAGCTGCACTTCCCCTCCAATAGGAGGTTGCATTCCAGCAAGCGTCCGTAGTAAGGTTGACTTACCTGCTCCATTGGGACCGAGTAAACAGACGAGTTCTCCTGTTTGAAGCGACACTGAAATATTGGATGCAACGTTTCGGAATGTTCTTCGCGATGTGTTGTAACCAATTGTCAGGTTGTGAGTTGTCAGAATTGCATCACTCATGTAGGAAAAGATTTTTGCGAATTGCGTTTTAAAATAACCCAGGTGACTACAGGAGTTCCTATTAAGGCAGTAATCGCATTTAATGGTAAAACGATCTGACTTCCCGGTAATTGAGAAATTAAATCTGCAATTAATGCTAAGATAGCACCCATCATTGTAACTGCTGGAATCAATACGCGATGATCTGAAGTGTTAAATAAACTGCGACATAGGTGGGGAATCGCGACACCCAAAAAGGCGATGGGACCGCAAAAAGCAGTAATTGCTCCCGCTAAGACAGACGCACTAGTAATAATCGAAAATCTGGCTTTTTGTACCGTTAACCCCATACTACGCGCATAAGATTCTCCAAGTAACAGTGCATTGAGTGGTTTTGACAGCAATAGCGCCATTAATAAACCCAAAAGTATGACAGGAGCTAAAATAATCATTTGTGTCCAAGTTACACCCGCAAAACTGCCAAAAGTCCATATGAGGTAAGTTTGAATGCGTTCCTGGGAGCTAAAATTTAGTAAAATACTAACAATGGCACTGGTAGCGTAGCCAAATAATAAACCTAAAATCAACAGTGTCATTGTGTCGCGGACTCGGCGAGCAACAACTAACATTATTCCTAAAACTGATGCTGCACCAAGACTGGCTGATATAACTAAACCAAAGTCGCCAATTATGCCTAAATCTTTTAATAATGTTGGTATACCTGTAGCGCTAGCTGTGAGGACAACTAATGCAACTCCTAGACTCGCTCCAGAACTGATTCCTAAGATAAATGGTCCCGCTAGGGGATTTCTAAATAAGGTTTGCATTTGCAAGCCACTGACTCCTAATGCTGCACCTGCAAGGGTTGCAGTGAATGCTTTGGGTAAGCGAAATTTGAGAATGATGCTAGTCCATGTAGTTTTTTCTGGTTGTTGTCCTAGTAGGATTGTGATGACTTGATTGAGAGGGATTTGAATTGAACCAAGAGCTATATCGAGTAGGAAGGCGAGAATGAGGGTTAAGAGTAATGTGGAGAAGAGAAGTAGTGGTATGGGGATTTGAGAGTTTTTAAAAGAGGGCATTTTAATTATATGAACCGCGTTCGTGTAACGTGTCCGTAAGGACATAGGCGCGAAGTACAAGGGAGAAAGAAAGAGAGTTTGGAAGTTAGGAAAGTTTACGATAGTATGTTAGCTTGCGATAAGCCGGGTACGGCTTGCGCCAAGGGCGAACGCTTAGAATTTCTGGATGCAAGATTTTAATTATATCGGATAAGACGAGATGGGGGTTGCTAATGCCGCTTTCCCAGTAGTCATTGCCATCACTGGAGTTAAGACGAGCGTTGTTGTTATAAAGGTTTCCGTTTTTTACTGCTTTAAAAGTAGCATAGCGGCGATCCTCAGTGAGTAAGTCTTTTCTTGTTTTCCAATATTGGCTACCGTTTAACCAATAATCGGCATTGGCGGCACGTTCAAAAACTTGTTCAAAGGATAATGGTAAGGAACCTAATGATTTATTATCTTTCCACACATAGTTTGCACCTGCATCAGCTAAATATTGGGCAACATAACTGTTTCCTCCCGGCATATACCAAGTACCCTTTGAATTGAATCCTACAAATACGGTTGGACGATTTTTAATAGCTTTTGCTTTGGCGGAGACTGTTTGATATTGTTTTGCCACTTCGTTGAAGATTTTTTCAGCTTTTGCTTCACGGTTAAAAAATAAAGCAGTAAACTTTAGCCATTCTGCTTGTCCTAATGGAGAGTATTCCATGTATTCAGCGTTAAGAGCTACTTTTAAACCTACTTCTAGTAGTTTGGGGTAGCTATCAATTTCTAGACTACCGACTCCATACGTTGTCACTAAATCAGGATTTAAATCTAAGATTTTTTCTATATTGACATTAGTATTATTTCCCACCGAGGCAATTTTACTGGCTTGTATTTTCTGAACAACACTAGCAGTATTCACTTTACTGATATCGCTAACTCCAAGAAGTTTATCTACAACTCCTAATTTATCTAAATGAGGTAAGTGAGTTGTTGACAGCGAGACAATTGTGTTTATTGGTACTTGAATAATTTGTGTTTCTTTATATCCTTCTGGTATTGGTGTACCGCATTGAACGAGAACGTATTGAAAAGTCACGTCAGCATTTCGCCAAGGATTTTTGATTGTAACAAGTTTGTAATTATTGCGATATTCTACTACAAAGCCCTTGGCATATTTAACACTCGCTTTTTCCGGAAAGTAATTAATTGTAGGTTTATAATTTTGAACACATCCTTGGAGAACGTTGGTATTGGAAGAGAAAATTGTGCCATCAGTCAATTGATTAGTATCGCTTATTTTGGTTGACTTGTGACAAGCTATAATCAAAACAAAGATTAAGACTATCTGGCACAAGAAGATTAGGGGTTTAAATTTTAGTAATCTTGCACCTATCATGTATTTGATGTTGGTAGGTAAGAATGTTCGATTAATTTGTTTCCTTCAACTAAATGCTGGTTGACAATCTTTTCTGCGACACTAAGTACCAATGCGTCTAAATTGGTCTAGATCTCAAAGTTTTACCTTAGACTAATCCCAGAGAGTGCATTTATCAACGAATTATAGAAGAATTGAGGGTGCCAATGTGAAAGCGATCGCTTGTAAAATAATAATTGTTATCATAGCCATCGGAGGAATTTTTGCCAAGATCCCTTTTTTGAGAGGTTCCGGTCTTTCTGCCCAAGGCAACAATCCCTGCGGATGAGTGTGATACTTACTGGCGCACTCCAACACACTCAGTATTGCTGGAAGAGGCAAATCTGGTGATAAATCACCAAAAAGATAAGTGTATTTACTACTTGCTGCAAAACAAATAACACAAGAGCGATTGCAAGCACTCATACATTCTACAGGCTGAATTTCAAACTCTGACTGCAATTCCCCATCAGAGTTCAATTCCTGCAATCGCTGTAATAATTTTTCACCACCACTTACGCCAACTCGCTTTCCACCCTGCCATACACTAGCGCAAGTGGTACAAACAAACATTATATGTTGCACTTTCATCTATACCTCGTAGATGGGCATCAATAGAAGTTAACTTATCGGTGGGCGTTCTGACTAAAAAGGAAAACCTTCATTACAGCTGCGGGACAGCGCCGGATTTGCACCGGACTTTCCCCGTTACCTCTAGTGGCTGACCCCCACTAGAACCGAATCGTTTTTTCACGATATCACAGTTTTGTAGTTTCTTTAAAAGATTTATTTTAATAGCAGATAATTAATATATTTGTTAAGGTGTGAGTGAATGATTCCTGAATTTGATGAAAATGGTAATTTACCACTAGGAGTGTATTGGGCTGAATGGAAGGAGTTTAAAGAAAGATTCGGTTACAATAGGCGTCGTAGGCTGTTAATAGATGGCTTAGAAATGGCAATGTTGGATTTACAAGCAGCAGGGTGTAGAGTAATTTATATAAATGGCAGCTTTACCACAATAAAATCAAACCCAGTAGACTTTGATGCTTGTTATGATAATGAAACAGTAGATGTTGATTATCTCAGAGTCAACGCCCCTCAATTGTTTAACTATCATGACCGTGCTGGACAAAAAGCTCGATAATAAGGTGAAATTTTTCCATCTAACCAACTTGTCGGTAACTATGGAGAAAATTCATTTGAGTTTTTTCAAACGGATAGAGATAAAAATAGAAAAGGCATTATAGCTATAGATTTAATGAGGTGGGAATTATGATTAAAAATGAACATCAATATCAAGTTAGTCAGGAAAGGATTGCTAATTATAAAAAAACTACAATGGATAAAGATGAAGCAGCTATTCAGAAAGACTACACGCGGTACTTACAGAATCGAGGAGCCTTACAATGTCACATAGAACAGTTAGAAACTGAAATAGCTGAATACGAAACACTAATTAATAGTACAAATAATCAACCAATTACAATAAAAGTAGAGTCTTTTCATAAATTACCAGATACTTTAATCAAAGCTAGAATTGCTGCTAAAATTAGTATTGATGAACTGGCTACAATGTTAGGTATTGAAAGCGCACGAGTTTTGGAATACGAACAAACTGATTATCAATGTGCTAGCTTTGTCGAAATCCTCGAAGTCATCACAGTATTAGGTATAGAATTTGAAAATGCCACTGTACGTGTAGACTTTGAAGAAATAGAATATGTCAAGAAAGTTATTGAAAAATGGGATAAAGAAAAAGCAAGTGCAACGAGTAAAGTGTAATAACCCAAGTAGCTAGTTAGAAAGCGGGCGGTATGTCATATAGTGACTTTAAAAACATTGAGCAAGCAGTCTCCGCTCTGGAGTTGACAGTTGAAGATATTCCCCATCTGTTTAGTGCGATCGCGCCTGTTGAACCTTCAGAGCGTCTTAGGCAAACTCTTGATGAGACTCTAGACTTAGCTGCCAGTATTAGTACAGAAAAGGCTAGATCTGAATTGATTATTACACCAATTTTGCTAGAAGTACGGCGAATCTTTAATTATCAACTAGGCTACTTCTCTGGTAATACTTTTAATGTGGATGATTCTAAGGGTTTAACAGGAGCGTGTGACTTTATACTGAGCGCTGCAGCCAATCAATCATTGATTACTGCTCCGGTGCTGACGATAGTAGAAGCAAAGGACAATGATATCCGAGTCGGCTTGGGACAATGCGTAGCTCAAATGGTAGCGGCGCAAATATTTAATATCCGTAAGGGAAAGGAGCAACAAATTATTTATGGTGCTGTCTCAACGGGTACAAACTGGAAATTTTTAATGCTAGAGAACCAGTTAGTCAAAATTGATTTGACTGAGTACTTTATTATTCAACTTGATAAAATCCTGGGTATTCTTGTGGAACCGTTTAGAAGCTGTTTCTAGTAAAGGTTCCACAAGAAAATGCAGCTTGTCTAGAGCATTGGTACAGCGATCGGACTCAACCCTGTTTCTTCGAGTTAAGCATACCAGATATCAAGCTTGACCACAGAGAGAAACTGGGTTTTTGCCCTCGTACACTCTAGAAAAATTCTCAATTGGTTAGACCGTCAAACACACCCCTTAAAGCAGCGACAGCATCTTGAGCCCGCGCCCAAACACTCTGATCTGGGTCTTTACCTGTTAGTTCTCGCGTACCCAAAACCTCTAGGACTGCTTTCAATTGCTCTTGATGAGCACGATTTTTGAAGTTTACTTGATTTAAAGGACCGATCGCCTCTTTAACATCTTCACCAACCACTTGAGCTGCTTTATGGACAATTAAGCCAGTCATAACCGCTTGGTGTTTAATCCTTTCATGGGCTGAAACTTTTTGGTACAACGTTAGCTCAGTCCCGTCCATCAAACGGTGTACTTGATCGACATATTGCCGTATACTATCTCTAGGCTGAACTGAACCACTAAACTTGTCTATCACTCCCTGAATGACTGCAAGGTCTTGTTGGTCATCTTTAATAAAGTCATTCAAACGATTACTGATTTCACTATCACTGCTTACAGCTGGCAGTAATTTTTGTTCAGTAGCAATTAGCAACTCCTGTAGCGCTTTTAGATCTGCCAGTTCAGTAGCAATAGCAGAGCGCTTTGTATCATCCAAAGTTACAACCATACTGGCTTTTCCTTAAATAATTTAGAGCAAGATCAGTATCTCACTAATCATTAACTCTTCGCATCCTTCTTGCGATATATTCTCATCTGCTAAATAAACTTAAGGTGTCATTTAAGCAATAAAATCACCATACACACCTATTATGTATTCGATACTGGTGGGTAAGAATGTTCGGTTAATTTGTTTCCTTCAACTAAATGCTCGTTGACAATTTTTTCTGCGACATCTGGATTGACACGAGTGTACCAAGTTCTATCCTCTGAGTAAAATACAACTGGACCTAGTTTGCAAACTTCCAAACATCCAGAAGTTCTGACTTCCACATCTAAACCTGCTTTATCAACTGCTGTTTTTAATGCATCATAAACAGGTTGCCATTTTTGTGAAGGAAGACAGCGACTAGAAGTACAAACCGATATGTAAGAATGTTTCAGGGGATTTTTGTGAAATGGTATGGGTTTATTTCCCAATACATAAATATCCCGAAGCTCTTCATACAATTCTAATTTAGATAAATCAGGTTTACCTTCTGGTAACAAGTTTTCTCCCTCTACTAATGGATTCGGTAATAAGATTGTCATCAATTGTTCGTCAGCACCATTCCAAAATTGAATTCCCCAACTTCTAGGTTTTCCCTCTGCGTTAAACCGACGATAAAAAGCTGCACGGCTGACTTGGCGCTGTTTCCTTAATTCTAACGGCGTATTACAATGGGGACCTCCTAAATTTGCTTCAATACACAGATGCAAGTGCCAACCTTCTGCAGCAACTGTTAGATATCCATCATAGAGAATACAAAGTTTTGGAGGAGCATTAAATTCTAATTCTAAAACACTTCCTTGTACAATATGACCTACTCCTACTTGATGCCAGTTTTGCTGAAACAGAGTATATAACAGTGATGAAAGCACATCAGTACTACAATCAAAATCTTCATATTCTATCTTTCCTCCAGTTGGTGAAGGTTCGGAAATAATACGATTTAATGGTTTGACCCAAGGATTGAATTCAGTCATAGGAATTTTGGATTTTGGATTTTATATTTTGGATTTTGGATTGTTAGTTGAACCACTAACCACTGTACGGGCGCAAGGCATTGCGCCCCTACTAACCTAAAAAGTCGAATTTATACCTACTTGAAAAACTCTACCTGCATCGGGAAATCCAGGAAATAACTGATATCTTTGGTTAAAGATATTGTCCACGCTACCTGTGATTACTACTTTATCACTTAAAGGAACCCTTATTTTAAAATCAAAAGTTGTATACCCAGGTAAAAATTCAGTATTTGTATTATTGGTTGGATATGAACCTAGGGAATGCATCAGGATTCCTGTATATAATCCTTGAATTGTTTCATAAGAGATTCCCAAATTTAAACTATCTGCACCAGCAAACCTTAATTCATTGTCTTCCTCATTAGGATTGACACTTTCTAAAATGCGAGGTTCATTAAGCGTGTAGTTCACAAAAGCATATACGTTTTTTGCCAGTTGTACGTTCAAAACTGCTTCAAGCCCCAAGGTGCGGACTAAACCAATATTCTCGTATGTAGCTACGGGAACAGCAAAGTTATAGGAAATCAAATCTGATATTGTATTGCTAAAGAAAGTCAAACGCAATAGACCAAAGTTCCCAAGTTTCTGGTCAATTCCTACATCATAGCTGTCTCCTTTCTCTGGTTTTAAATCTGAATTACCCACAAAGGTAGAACCTCTAGCATACAAGCTTAAAAGGGTGGGTGCGCGAAAATTCCTGATGTAGTTGGCTCTTATGGTAGTAGAGTCTGTAAGCGCTAGTTTTGCGCCTACACTGGGGGATGTGAAGGAGCCATTCACTAGGCTGCTAAAATCTTGGCGTATGCCAAAATTTATACTGAAGCTTGGGGTAAAGTTTATTTCATATCTAGCAAACAATGCTCCTTGATTAATACTATCGTCGTAACTAACTGTTTGTTGGTTGTTGAAATAGGTGAAGGTGCTGTTACGTGCTGATACACTGCGGTAATCAAAGCCATAAACCAATGCTTGATTTTTAGTAAAATTCCAACTGTGTTGTACTTGCATTCCGTAAGAATTTTGCTCGTTATCAAACCTTCTTTGAGCGTTAAGTGCTCCAGTACGACTATCAAAACGGGTGTTAAGAAAATCTGCGTAAAGTTTCGCTGTAAGTAAGGAATCCTTTCCTCCTCCTAGTTTTGAGTTCCAAGTTAAATCAGTGAGAACTCGATCTGTGTATTTCCGATCGTTATCGGTTAAGGAGTTAAAATAACCTTGTCCAAACACGGGAAAGGGTATGGGAACTCCTCCTGGAACTCCTTGGTCTTTTGAAAGATACAGAGTTGAAAGAGTTAGGGTATTGCGATCGCCTATATTTCCTTCTAACTTGACATTGAAGTTATTGTATAGAGTTTCGTTATTTTTTCTAGTGCCTTCAAAGTTAGCTTCTGGAATAGAATAGGGATAATTGTTATCAGCTTGGGTGCGATTGTACCCTACAACCCATCCGATATCTCCTGCTTTCCCGCTATTTTGAATAGTCTGTTGATTAAGCCCATACGCACCAACTGTGACTCCCGCTTGTGTTGTTAATGTCTTTGTTGGACGACGGGTAATGATGTTAATGACTCCTCCAATTGCAGAGGAACCATAAAGGGTAGAACCTCCTCCCGGTAAAACTTCTATTCTTTCAACAATGTTGCTAGTCATTTCTGAAAGGTCAAAACTGCCACTTCCAAGATTGTTAATTGGTCTCCCATCTAGCAAAATTAAGACTTGTTCGGAGTTTGAACCTCGAATAAATTGACCGCTTAATGCGTTCACTTCTGTCCCAGCTGTACCATCAGGTAAAATTCCAGGAAGAAATCTCAGTGCTTCTCTGACAGTTCTCGCTCCCTGGGCTTCTATTTCTTCTCCTGTAATGACATAAATTGGACGGGTAGAATCTTTGACTGTTCCTTCTCTCCGAAAGGGAGTGAATACAGGTTGATTCAAAACCTTTCCTGTGACATTCAGTTCGATATCTGGTTCTTGTTCGCCTGTTGGTGTTGGTGTGCTTTGGGCGATGGTCGTAGTATGAACTGGTTGCTTGTTTTCTTGTGCGATCGCGCAGTGATTCCCACAGAGCATCCCCCAAGTGACTGTAAAACTAGATATAAAGAGTTGGTTTCTCCAACTGAGAACACGCAGGTTATCCATTTCTCTCCTCACTGACTCGACTCATCTAGAAGCCACTCTCGATCTTGATACTGGATAGGTAAATAACTAAGCACCAATGCGTCTAGATTGGTCTTTAGCTTAAAGTCTTACCTCAAACCAATCCCCACAGTGCATTTGTCAACAAACTGTAGAAAAATTGAGGGTTGTGTCTATGTGAAAGTCATCAATATTAAAAAGATAACTGTTATCATCCCAAGTATTTGTCATTCTGCACAGGAGTTATATCACTGCATAGCCTGCAAATTCATTGTGTTGTCCACTAACTATTTATCCAACAGGAATCTGCGCCTTTTGGGAATTAACTTGCATAGGTATAGGTATAGGAGGAATTTTTGCCAAGATCCCTTTTTTAAGAGGTTCCTGTCTTTCTGCCCAAGGCAACAACCCCTGGGGATGAGTGTAATACTTACTGGCACACTCCAACACACCTGCTATTACTGAAAGAGGCATATCTGGTGATAAATCACCAAAAAGATAAGTATATTTACTACTTGCTGCCAAAGAAATAACACAAGAACGATTGCAAGCACTCATACATTCTACAGGCTGAATTTCAAACTCTGATTGTAATTCCCAATCAGAGTACAATTCCTGCAATCGCTGTAAGAATTTTTCACCACCACTTACGCCAACTCGCTTTCCACCTTGCCATACACTAGCGCAAGTGGTGCAGACAAACATTATATGTTGCACTTTCATCTATACCTCGTAGATGAGCATCAATAGAAGTTAACCAATCGGCGGGTGTTCTGACTAAAAAGGAAAACCTTTATTACAGCTGCGGGACAGCGCCGGATTTGCACCGAACTTTCCCCTTTGCCTCTGATGGCTGCTACCCATCAGAACCGACAGTCATGACTTAGGTTACCATAGTTACTGTCTATATGTAAATTTCGATTAGTAATAATTTTGATAAATATTTGAATTCCCGATATCACTTACGGACTCTGGGATGTATACACGTATCACAGTTAACACGCATAAGATATCCAACGTCAAGGTTCACCGCCATAAAGGAAGGATTTTCTAGCTGCTAAATCTGACTTTGTGCATGAAATGAAGCGATCGCGCACGAGGCAGCGTGGATAATGGAAGAATTTAGCAACAGAAGATACTGCATTGACATGACTGCCTCCCTTACAAATAAAATTTCCATTATCTATTTGTATGAACGGAACAGGCTTGGCAAATTATGGTTCATTAGAATTCAATATGCTATGGTGATTGGTTGCAACTAACAAACATAAGGATGAATTTACATTGTGAAAGTCTATCCGGGCATAATGTAAGTGAGTTAGTAATAAACACTAACAGCCTCTAGCTTTTCTCGTTATTTGCAATTCTGTCAACATTAAACACTTTAGGAGAATAAATGAAGAAAGTTTTATCTGCATTGACTTATCACCCAGCCACTCTAGTTTCTGTTGTTTCATTACTGATGAGTCCTAAAGTCGGTCAATCCGCCGAACCAGTCAACGTACAACCACAAGAACGTACTGAATCCCCAAATCAAACAGTATCAGCCCAGAACCTTAAACCTTGCGCCAGACATGACAAGAAAGGTGTAATACACTGTGCTAAAGCTGAACAATTATCAAAAGTCAGGAAGGGTGTACCAGAGATTAACACTGTCAACGCCACTGAAAAAGAATTACTCAATGTCACAGATGAAGAAAGTGATGCTGCTGTAGCTATATTCGGCTGTGATTGTCCGGACTCAATCAATTGCTTGCGTCGTCTGCGGAATCAATTGCCATAAAAACCTACACTTTTTTGAATTTGTTTGTAGAGCCAAAGATTTTTAGTTTCTTGGGTGAATTTTTAACAGTAGGGTAGAAGTGAATTCTATCCTACCATATGATTTCGTTGTTCCGTACAACCGCTAATTTTTTATTGACTATTTTAGGTAGATTGGATATTACGTACCAGCACTGAACGCCCCTGTATTTTAATAGCATATTTATTCAGTGGTTTGGTGGCGGGACCGTTTAATACCTTGCCATCAACCCCAAATTCTGAAGCGTGACAGGGACATAAGAAGATTTTTTCTTGAGATTCCCATTCCACTATGCAACCTAAATGGGTACAGGTGGGGTTAACAGCAATTAAGTTTTGACTTTTTGATGTCCCAATTATCAGAACCGGACCAACGGGGGATTTTTCGTTTAACAACTGACCCGTTTTATCTAACGCCTCCACTGTCCCAACAGGAAACCAATTCTCAGATATTTTTGACTTTGGTTTCGATTGAGGTGATGGTTGTGCTGCATAAGTAGTTGCAATAGCGATTGGTAAGTAATTTGCCACCCAACCTACACCAAACAAAACTATAAAATCACGACGGGTCATAGAATTTGAAAGATTTTAGACGCTAACAATGCGTCTAAAGACAGGTAACATCCCACCCAGGTTCCTATTTACTAGTTATAGTTCAAATGTTCTAAGACTTAATTAAATTACATCGCGTCCTGCTCATCGGTTGGTAAAGTTTTTAATCAGGCGATCGCCTGCTCAAATCGCTCAGTCATGTGTGATACCTAATAGACATCTGGTGGAAAAAATGTAAGGGCACAATGCCTTGCGCCCTTACTAAGACTTTCGGGTAATGCATAATTAATTTCTGGATATTCGCGATCGCATGTCTATCAGTCAAAATACCGGAAAGTTTCTAAACAGGCTTCTATTTAATTGAAAGCACGTTCAACGGCTTAGTTCTGCTGCATTGCTTGCCAGTTGCTCATGATTCTAAACTAATCTGACCTTGCAGAATTGCCACAACTAAACTAGACTTAGTTTATAGACTTAGTTTTTTAAGATTATGGAAACTGTAAATATCCATCAGGCTAAAACAAACCTCTCTCGGCTACTGTCCCGTGTGGAGCTTGGAGAAGAAATTGTTATTTCAAACCGGGGTATTCCAATTGCAAAGCTTGTTCCATTTCGGACATCGTTAGATCGACGATCTAGTTTGGGAAAAGACCGGGGACTGTTTATCGTACCAGATGACTTTAATGCTCCTTTACCAGAAGATATACTAGCGGCATTTGAGGTTGGTGTAGAGTGAGACTTTTATTGGATACTCAATGCTGGTTATGGTGGTTTGCTCAACCAGAAAAGCTGAATGAGAACGTGATTGAACAGATTGCGGATGAAACCAATGAAGTCTGGTTCTCTGTTGCCAGTGTTTGGGAGATGGGAATTAAGGTTTCAATCGGTAAGTTGCCACTGCCAGAACAAATAGATGATTATGTATCTACTCGTATGACTCAACTAGGAGCTAGATCGTTAGAGATCACCGCTTCTCATGCTTTGCGGGTAGCTGCATTACCTTTACATCATCGCGATCCTTTTGACAGAATGCTGATTGCACAAGCTCAGGTAGAAGAAATGACTCTTGTGAGTGCGGATTCAACATTTAATCAATATGAAGTCTCTTTACTCCGGGCAGCTAGTTCTTAGTTTTTATCAAGCTTGAACGCACCCCAACTAAAGCTTTGCTTATAGTTGGGGTACAGATCGCTACGCAATCCGTTCGCGTTCGCGTAGCGTGTGCTTTGCACATAGCGTGCGCTCCGCGCATAGACCACGCAACGTTCCCAGAGTTACAGGCGTCCTCTGTGTGCCGTGGAAACTTTTGTCCTCGTACACTCTAGAAAAAGTTTCGTCCCCCATAATTACGGCATACCAATAACGGGCAGCGATATTGTATGAATTTGGGAGCATCTACTGGGAACTTTGCCATTAAATCGCAACCTTAGCTTCAGCAATAAAGACTTCAGCAGGAAACGTATCTTCCAGGATTTCCTTGCCAAAAATTTCAAGGTAGCAAGCGATCGCTGATTTGACATCTGTCAATGCCTCCTCATATGTCTCTCCTTGCCCAACTACCGCACCCACAATGCCAATAGGGTAAGCGACATAACCATTAGGGTGTTTTTCAATAATAATTTTGAATTGCTTCACTGTATCTCCTGCAGCTGTTTGCGTCTACTGATAGCTCGAGCGTAACGTAAAGGTAACATCCCACCCAGGTTCCTATTTACTGCTTATAGCTCAAATTTTCTGAGACTTAATTAAATTACATGCTAGTAAACTACAAAACTGTGATAGGATTTAAAAAATGATTCGGTTCTAGTGGGTAACAGCCACTAGAAGTAATGGGGAAAGTCCGGTGTAAATCCGGCGCTGTCCCGCAGCTGTAATCAAGGCTTGCCTTGTAAGTCAGAATGCCCGCCGACTAGTTAACTTCTGCTTCAATCTACGAGGTTATAGATGAACGCTACTATAAGTATTTTCACGTTCGCTCGGTTTTATTTCTTCATAGCTCCAAAGATACACTTCAAGTTACAGCTATCTAGGAAACGATAGAAGTTTATTTTACGATATAAATTCCGCTCCGAGCTTTAGGTGTCATTCGTTCTAGTTCTTCTAGACGTAAGTGACTGTACTACTAGTCAATTGCTGCTACAAATTTGCAATAAGGATACTGCACAGTCAGCAAGATAGGAGTTCAGCGTTAGCAACGCTGGATGATATCTGCAGTATGGATTTCCTCCTACAGACTTCAAAATCAATGATTAACAAACAGCATACTTTATTTGTTTGCACGACTTGTGCTAGCGTCTGGCAAAATGGCAAGCAAGTTGGTGAAAGCGGTGGTCAACAACTACTGCAGCAGCTTCAGGAACTTGCATTCAACTGGGAATTGCGAAATAAATTCTCAGTTCAGGGAGTTGAATGCATGAGTGCTTGTAATCATTCTTGCGTTATTGCCTTTGCTGCACAAGAGAAATTGACTTATCTGTTTGGTGACTTACCAATAAATGATAGCGCCGAAGCTATTCTAAAATGTGCCAGTCAATACTATGCTAAACCCGATGGTTTACTGCCTTGGTCAGAACGACCCGAACGACTGAAAAAAGGGATTTTGGCAAAGATTCCGCCACTCAGTAAGTGGGCAAAATTAAATATAACCTGTTGCTAACTTCACAAGACATGAACATAATTATTATCAGTTTTGTCTTGATTGCATTTATAACTCCTCTGGTGGTGATTAACTACTGCTAGAGTTTTTACTGGTGTTTTCATTTAAGTTAACAATCAATCGACAGTTGGAACTGTGTTTTATAACTGTCTAGTTTGGTTGTGCATATTTTTACTTGACTCATACATTCAATTGAAAGAGAAAATGATAATTCAAACCGCGACATTAGGCTATCCCCGCATTGGAAAAAACCGGGAAGTGAAGAAAGCATTAGAAGCATTTTGGAGTAGAAAATTAGAAGCAGAATCACTACTAGAAACTGTACAAGTAGTGGAAGAAGCTAACTGGAAAACTCAGTTAGATGCAGGGCTTGAAAAAATCGGGATTGGAGACACAACACTCTACGACCATGTACTTGACTGGGCGTTTCGTTTTGGTTTAATTCCCGCAAGATTCCAACAGTTTTCCGGCTTAGAACGCTACTTTGTAATGGCGCGAGGGAAAGAAGGAATACCCGCCCTTGAAATGACAAAGTGGTTCGATACTAACTACCACTATCTTGTACCTGAAATTGCCTCAGAAACACAGTCAGCCGATTTCAACGATTTTTTAGAAATAGTCCGTCGCGCCCAAAATATCTTAGGTAAAAGGGCAATTCCCATCATACTTGGTCCCTGTACACTCTTGCGCTTAAGCAAACTAGAATCAAATATTGACGAGGTGGTAACAAAGCTAATACCACTCTACGTTAACTTACTTACAGAACTGAAAAATTTGGGAGTAGACGAAGTGCAAATGCACGAACCTGCCTTAGTTCTGGGTGATGCCAATTCCTGGAAAGAACACTTCCAAACAGTCTATAACTCATTGGCTTCTGTAGAACTACCCTTACATCTAGTTACTTATTTTGATGACTTAGGAGAAAGCTACCCTTGGGTGATAGAATTACCAGTCAGTGCAATTAGTTTGGACTTCACTCGCGGACGGAACTTAGAGTTAATTAAAACTCACGGTTTCCCTGAAAATAAGCGACTGGGATTAGGAATTATAGATGCGAGAAACATTTGGCAAATTCGCCCAGAGAAACTTCTCCCTGTATTGCAAGAGATTGTAGACAATTTACGTGTAAAGTCTCTAGATATTCAGCTATCGGCTTCTTTGCAGTTTATTCCCTACGATGCTCAACGAGAAAAACAACTGCCATCAGCATTAAGAAATGTTTTAAGTTTTGCAGAACAAAAGCTTCAAGAAGTGGTGTTTTTAGCTCGAACAATAACAGGAGAAAACACCAAAATCGAGCAAGAATTTTTTGAGTCAAGCTGGAGTAAATTCGAGCAATTTAGTCCAGTCAATGACTCAGTTCAAGAAAGACTAAAAAATCTGACAACTGCTGATTTCCAGCGCTCCTTATCCTATGGATTGCGTCTTGATTCCCAAATTCCTCTTCCTCTGTTTCCGACAACCACAATTGGCTCCTTTCCCCAAACTTCTGAAGTACGCCAACTCCGGGTGCGCTACAAACGGGGTGAGTTGAGTCAGTCAGAATACCTTGCTGCAATTGATGTTCAAATCGCCGGGAGCATTAAACTACAGGAGGAATTAGAGTTAGATGTTCTAGTTCATGGTGAATTTGAACGCACTGATATGGTGGAATTTTTTGGACAGCAGTTATCAGGCTTCGCTTTCACCGAAAATGGTTGGGTACAAAGTTACGGTAGCCGTTATGTTCGTCCGCCAATTATTTACGGTGATGTGGTTCGCACTGCGCCAATGACAGTGCGTGAGTTTAAAGTAGCTCAATCATTGACTGAAAAACCTGTCAAAGGGATGTTGACAGGTCCTGTAACTATCTTAAATTGGTCTTATGCCCGGACGGATATTTCTCGTCAAGAACAAGCTTTTCAAATTGCTTTGGCGTTGCGGGATGAGGTAGCGGATTTGGAAGGTGCTGGTGCAAAGGTCATTCAAGTAGATGAACCAGCGCTACGTGAAGGTTTACCTCTAAAGCCTCAACGGTGGAGTGAATATCTTTCTTGGGCTGTGGATGCATTTCG